>CAYJTA010000117.1:0-3797 GCA_964372825.1 uncultured archaeon
GCCTTCAGGTGTCTTGGCCCACTCGTATATCATCCTCATGTCTCCCGTCACATAGGAAGGTATTTCAGCCTTCGCCACTTCGCTCGAGAGGAAGAAGTAGGCTATGCCTGCGATGAAAACAATCAGAATCCCTGCCCCGATAAGGGTTTCTTTCCCTGACTTCTTCTTCATATGATGAACTCCAGGATGTAGAACAGGAGTATAACAATGAGGCTTCCCAGTGCGCTGTTCCATGCAAACTTTTCAGCTGACATCCCAAGGATTGTCTTCTTCTCCTTCACAAGCAGGCCGAATGCAAGGAAGACAAGGGTTACAAGGACGACCTTGCCTATCCAGTGGTGCCCGAAGGTTGCCTTCAGCAGGTCCTTGAAAGGCGCATAAAGCTCGGCAGCTATCACGAGTATGGCAAGCAGCCATGATCCCGCAGTCACGCCCAGATAATGGTTGAATTTCATGCCCCGGCCCCCATCTTCCCAGCACGGCCAGAAGGACGCTCAGCCCCACGACAAGCCCCCACCACTTCCTGCTCTCCTCAATCTTTCCCCTGTAGACCAGTATTGCAGCAACAGTTGCCACCAGCGGCAGAAGTATCCCCCAGTGCTCCTTGGTCTCCATGATTATGGAATGTGCCCATGGCCACGCCCCAGCCTTGATGAGCGTCTTTGTGGCGGGGTAATAGGTGAGATATAGCTGGCCCGCAGGATAAAGCAGTATCCAGCTTATGGCAGCAGAAAGGGCGGAAAGAGGTTTTACTAAAGGGGATTTCTTCTTAAGATGAAGGAGGATTACCAAAGGAAGCGCTATTAATGCTATTCCGAGTATAATGTGTGCTGAAAGAGCAAAATCCCTGCCCAGAGCAAACTCTGCGGCCATCCTTGGTGTCACCCAATAGAAATTTAGCCTCAAGCCTTTAAATAAGCAGAGTAGTTTCCAGAAGGATAGTTAGGCAATTTAACTCCGGAAGGCAAATAAATATTCGGTTTCCAAAAAGATAGTGGTGGTTTTTGATGGCAAAATGCCCGGTTTTCGATGTTGCAGGCCTTGTAGGCAAGAAGTGGACGATAGCCCTCATGCAGGAAGTGGACTTCTACGGCAATGAAGGCTTCAATTCCCTATTCAGGAGGATGGGGAAGATCAGCCCAAAAGTGCTCACAATGAGGCTGAGGGACCTTGAAAGGAGAGGGATAATAGAAAGGGCCGTGAACAATGGCAGCGGCCTTGAGAGGACGTCATACAGGCTGACAAAGAGGGGGAGGGAGCTGCAGGATATCATCGCTTCCCTGAAAAAATGGAACTCGGCCAATGGGGAAACGGCTTCAGACTGTTATAAGAAGGAATGCGCAGCCTGCGCCTATTACTAGGGCCTGCTCTATGGAAGAATAGTCCTGAGGTTGTAAGCAGATTATGGTGGGATTGAATGAAAATAAACAATGTGGACCTTGACAAGGTGCAAGGGTTCGTTGAAGAAGTCAGGGTTGACAGGACAAAAGCCTTCAAAGAAAAAAGGGTTGAAGGCATATGGAATTTTGAGGAAAAGGAGCCGCAATTCAGGGCTGTGCTGGAGCATGCAGACGGGAAAACGGCAATAGAGGCGGATGCTCCGCCTTTTCTGGGAGGCGGAGGGATAAAGCCTGATCCCGTCCAGTACTGCCTTTATGGCCTTGCAGCCTGCTTTGCCCAGACGTTTGCTTCTGTGGCTGCTGAGAAAGGGATTGAACTAAAGTCCCTGAAAGTCGCTGCTGAGAACAGGGTGAATCTTACAAAATCCCTTGGCCTCGGCGATGAGCCTGTTGTCGAGGAGGCAAAAATAACTGTCTCTGCCAAGGCCGATGACAGGACGAAAATGGAGGAAATAGGGAA
This sequence comes from uncultured archaeon, assembly GCA_964372825.1. GTDB lineage: Archaea > Aenigmatarchaeota > Aenigmatarchaeia > QMZP01 > QMZP01 > JACPNN01. Next base: position 1,861 of record CAYJTA010000117.1, read on the forward strand.
GGAGGCAAGGGAAAGGTGTCCGGGAGTGTACTGCCTCACTAATCCGGTAAAGCTGGAGATAGAAATGAAGGAGTGACAATATGATAAAGCCTGCATCTTTTGCCGTTTCGGTTTTCATGATTGCAGGTGTTCTTTTTCAGGCAGCCTCTGCCGGCTCGATGGCCGAAAAACCATATGAACAAATTGTGCAGGAAATACTCGCAAAGCAGGGAGCTAGTCCAGCAGGCAGCATAGATTGCAGCAAGGTTTCAGAAGCCGATTTCGAGGAGCTTGGCGACTCTCTGATGGGGAGGATGGCGGGCAATGAAGGGCTCCATGAGCAGATGGATGAGATGATGGGAGGAGAAGGCTCTGCAAGCCTCAAAAGCATGCACATATTAATGGCCAGGAACTGGCTCGGCTGCCAGGCCCGATACGGAATGATGGGCGGCATGAGGCCCATGATGATGGGGAACTATTATCCGGCCTACTATTCAGGATATGATACATTGCTTCTGATAGCTGTGACAGGATGGATTTTGGCCTTAGTGTTCTTTGTTCTTTATATGAAGGATAGAAAAAAGAGAAGAAAAAAATAAGGTATCAGTAGCCATTATTTCGAAAATTGTTTTATATTCCAGCTTCCTTCTTCAGAACAGCAGCTTTATCCGTCCTCTCCCAAGTGAAATCAGGATCTTCTCGGCCAAAATGGCCGTATGCAGCCGTCTTCCTGAATATGGGCCGCCTGAGCCTGAGGTATTCTATCATGTCCCTCGGCTTCAGGGGGAAGTGCTTCTTAACAATCTCCTCGATTTTTTCAATGGGAACCCTGTTTGTTCCAGAGGCATCTATCATGAGGCTTATCGGATCAACGCCGCCTATCACATAGGAGAGCTGTATCTCGCATTTATCACAGAGGCCGGCAGCTACAAGGTTCTTCGCTATATGCCTTGCCATGTAGCTTGCAGTCCTGTCCACCTTTGTCGGATCCTTTCCGCTGAAAGCCCCTCCTCCATGCCCCCCGATCCCCCCATATGTATCGCATATAACCTTCCTGCCTGTCATGCCTGAGTCTGCCACAGGGCCGCCGATGACAAACCTGCCTGTGTTGTTTACATATATTTTGGTTTTTTCGTCCATCCACTTCCCGCATACCGGTCTTATCGCAAATTCTATCAGGTCTTTTTTTATCTGCTCCTGGCTGGCATCAGGGTCATGCTGGGCCGCAAGGACTATGGCCTCCACCCTTTTGGGTTTAGAATTGCTGTATTCTACCGTAACCTGGCTTTTCCCATCCGGCCTGAGATATTTTAATTTTCCGCTTTTCCTTAACTCAGCCAATTTTCTTGTAAGATTGTGGGCCAGAAGGATGGGCAGCGGCATAAGCTCAGGCGTCTCATTTGTCGCATAGCCCGACATCATCCCCTGGTCCCCGGCCCCTCCGGGATCCACTCCCATTGCTATGTCCGGGGACTGCTCGTCTATGGCCGTAATAACAGCGCATCCCTGGTGATCAAAACCATATTCAGGCTTTGTGTAGCCTATCTCCTTTATCGTGTTCCTGACAATTTTTGGAACGTTCGCATAGCCTTTAGTGGTAATCTCGCCTGTGACAATGACCATCCCTGTCTTTACCATTGTCTCGCAGGCCACTCTTGAAGCAGGATCCTGCCTTATAAGATCATCTAAAATAGCATCGCTGACCTGGTCACAGATTTTGTCCGGATGCCCTTCTGTCACGCTTTCCGATGTGAAAAGGAACTTTCCTGGGTGCATTATTAACGACTGGTCCTTTTATTTTAATTCTTGATGACAAAATTATTCCTATAGGAATAAAATCAGAGCAATATATAATATAATTTTTACTACTTCTTAGTACGCTTAAGCATTTTATTATAGGTGAACTGTGCTATCCTGAATTAATTGGACTCTTCATATCCCTATAAAATACCTCCACA
>CAYJTA010000118.1:0-632 GCA_964372825.1 uncultured archaeon
GATAAGGGGGAAAGTCAGGAAAAAATTCAATTTCCTGCCGGGCAATGTGACGGCCTATCTGGTGCTGAAAAAGCTTGAGGCAGGAGGGTATGTCAGGGCTTCCAGAAGGGCCAAGGACTATGGGCCGGAGAAGACATACTATGACATAACGGAGAAGGGTTTGAAAGAGCTCCGGAAGGCTGCAAGGCTGCATAGCGATGCGGCAAGGATGCTCGGCTGGAAATAGCAGACATTTGCCAGAGAAATCGCCTTATAAAAGCTGAAGGCAACAATTCCAACATGAAAAAGCTCAATCTCGGCTGCGGGAAATCCAGGATGCCAGGCGCCGTGAATGTCGACATCGACAAAAATGTAGAGCCTGATATCGTTTGGAACATAGAGAAGGACTGGAAATTCGCAAAAAATTCAGAGTTTGACGAAGTCCATGCATACAGCATACTGGAGCATCTGTATGGCACACACCACTTTCTGGCCGAATGCAGGCGTGTGCTGAAGCCCAAAGGCACGCTCCATCTTTCGGTCCCTTTCTTCTACCGCTACCACTCGCACCCCCACGACTATTTCAGGTTCACAAGGCCATGCGTGGAAAGGCTTCTCAGGGACCACGGTTTCGGGATAGTCGGAATAAGAAC
>CAYJTA010000118.1:642-3778 GCA_964372825.1 uncultured archaeon
CGAGCTGGTAGCGGAGGAGCGGCTTCCCCGCGATCGGGAGGCAGGGCTTCGGCCCTTGTCGAGATACTGCTTCCAACCAAGATAGGAAGGGCCAGGAACCTTTTCTACAAATTACTGCAAAGGCTTGACAAGATTCTTCCAAACTCGGACAGCTTTATAGACTCGATATTAGTCAAAGCAATAAAGATGTAGCTCCATGTGAAGTTTTTATTCATATGCAGCCATAACATGTTATGAACAGCAGTATTGCTGTGCTCGCAGTTGTTGCAGCATTATTAATTGGAATATATTCAGGAATGGAATTCTTTCCCAAACCGGTTTATATCGAGAAGCCAGTAGAAAAGATAATAGAAAAAATCTCTGTCAGCCGGCCTCCTGCCAAAGGTTCTGAAGCCGCCATAAAAGTTCCGGCTGTGGACACCAATGGCAAGGGAGTTGCAAGCAGGCTCAGGGTGGTAGCCATGCCGGGCAGAGGAAGGATCCTGACAGACATCAATTCCGTCCTTTTTTTCACTGATACCCAGAGCAGCATAAGGATTTCAAAAAAGGTTGCCGAAAACACCACAGGCATTGACCTGCACTCATACGACATCATTTATATCATGGAGACAAATGCATCATTTATAGAAGGGCCATCTGCCGGAGCAGCGCTTGCCATAGCCACCATAGCTGCCCTCCAAAACAGGGAAATCAGGCAGGATGTGATGATCACAGGCTCCATAAACGAGGATGGAACCATAGGCCTTGCAGGCGGCATAGAGGAGAAGGCCAAGGCAGCGAAGGCAGCGGGGGCAAGGCTTTTTGTCGTGCCGAGCGATTACTATTTCCAGCAGGCCGGCCATGAGAAGAAGTTTGAGTGCAGGGAGATGGACGGGCTGGAGTACTGCGAGACAAGCTATGTCATAAAGGATGCCGATCTTTCTGCCAAGCTGGGGATAGAGGTGGCAAAGGCAAGCAATATAAAGGAGGCAATGGGATATTTCCTTGAATAGGGGAGGATATGAAACAGAAGAAAAGCAGCAGGCAGGCATTCGTTTTCCTGATACTTTTGGTTTTGGTTATAGCCCTGCTGGTCTACATAAGCGGCGGCATGAAGCAGGAACCTGCATCAGAGGTGAAACAGGAACAGGGGAAAAAAATAGAAAGGCTGCCCGCTGAGGCAGAAAGCCTGCCGCTCCTTTCCACCGAAGGCTACCTTAAGATGAATGTAACCGCAAGAGCCACAACAGTCTTCATGGCAGCAGAATGCATGCAGATAGCTGCCAGCACAACCGAGGAGCAGGCCGCTGCCATAGAGAGGGCGAGGCTGGGCGAAACCCCGATAAGGCCTTTCACCCACGAGCTTCTTGCAGACGCGCTGCAGGCCTTGAGTGCAGAGGTGCTGATGGTGAAGGTCGATGACATGCGTGACGGCATATACTATTCCAGGCTTTTCATCAGGGATGGTAACAGGCTCATTGCCCTCGATTCGAAGCCCAGCGATGCCATAACAGTTGCTTACAGGTTCTCTGCGCCCATATACATCAAGAAGGAGCTGATGGAGAGGCTGGGGCAGAAAGTGTGTTAATAGAAAAATACTGCTGGAAATTATGAAAAGGGTTCTTATCGTCCACGGCTTCCAAGGCAGTCCTGACACAGGCTGGAAGCCTTGGATAGCAACAGAACTGGAAAAGAAAGGTTTCAAGGTCTTTGTGCCTTTCATGCCTGATCCCGACCATCCAAAGGCTACTGAATGGATCAGCAAAATAGCAGAGATAGTAGGAAGGCCTGACAAGGGCACATATCTCATAGGCCACAGCCTCGGCTGCCCTGCCATTCTTAGGTATCTGGAAACGCTGGATAAAGGCCAGCAGGTCGGAGGTGCAATACTTGTTGCCGGGCCTGCCTATTACAGGGGAGTGAAGGAGATCAGGAACTTTTTTTCCTCGCCTTTTGAATGGAAAAAGATTAGGTCTGCATGCGCAAAATTCGCTGTCATCCACTCAGGGGATGATAAAATAGTGCCGGTGGAGCATGCTTATGTTTACCAGAGGAATCTTGGCGCAAAGGCAATAATAACAAAGGGCATGGGGCATTTCAGCAGCGATGAGGGGATTATAGAAGCGCCTGTTGTATTGGATTCGCTTCTGAAAATGGCAGGATGATTTTTTATCTTATTTTTGTTTCTCCAGAAAGTTCAGAATCTTTGCAATGATTTTTTCTGGACTGATATTGCTTGTATCTATTGCAAGATCATAATGCCTCTTGTCATAAGGGTCGAGGCTATAGTATTTCCTGTACCTCTCCCTCTCTGATTCAATCCTCTTTCTGAGTGAGTTTTTTGTGTCTTCTATTGTCATGTTTTCTTTCTCCTCCTTTCTCATGTCCCTGTATATCCTTTTTGCCGCTGTTTTTTCATCAACTTCGAGAAATATCTTCAGCGAGCTTGGGAGAAAATGCCACCCCAGCCTGCTGTCGAGGACAAAATTATCCTGCCCCCCCAGCTTGATCTGCATATCATCTAGCTTTCTGTCTGTTTCAATCCCCTGTTCAGCAATTTTCGAAAGCTCAAGGAGGGATATTTTTTTCTCTTTCGCAATCTCCCTCATGAAATCGCCCACAGAGTAATGTCTGTATCCAAGCCTTTTTGCGAGACGCTTGGCTACAGTGGACTTGCCTGAGCCGGGCTTGCCAGAGATTGTGATGATCATATGCTCACAAATAATTTCAAGATTTTAGCTATAATTTATTATCTCTTCAAACATGAAGATATAGATTTTGTCTACCTCACCATATCCGCCAGCTTGTCCATCATCTTCAGCACGAAATTCTCCTTGTTCGGGTCCTCGAAAATCAGCGTCCCTTTGACCCCGGCGGCCATGCACTCCCTTATCATGTGTTCGAGATTGATGTCGGCCTTTTCATGGGGGATGTGGCCTGTAAACCCGTCCTTGCCATAGCCCACCCCTGAGAAGAAGAAATATGCGTTGTGAATGCTTGGGAGGCCTATGCCTTCCCTCAGCTTTTTGATCACGTAGCCGAAATCAGTCCTCGTCCTGAACCAGCCCTTCTCCCTTGCATGCAGATAGCCCCAGTTTATTATGGGCTCTGTGGAATGCGTCCTCTTTACAATGTCTATCACGTCATCAAGGCTCCC
>CAYJTA010000119.1:0-3777 GCA_964372825.1 uncultured archaeon
GTGGATTCGAGGCTGCTTGTTCCGGGGGATATGGTGATCATAGAAGAAGGCACAAGGATTCCTGCTGACGTGAGGCTGCTGGAAGTGGTGAATCTCAGGGTTGATGAGGCGAGCCTTACCGGGGAAAGCAGCCCTGTGGCCAAGCAGTCGGCAAGAATAATGGACTGCCAGCTTGCGGAAAGGAAAAACATGGCTTATATGGGGACGCTTGCGACATATGGAAGGGCCAGAGGAATAGTGGTGGCTACAGGCATGAACACAGAGATGGGCAGGATTGCAAGATTGATAGAAGAGGTGGAAGAAGAAGCGACTCCACTGCAACAGAGACTGGAGGTGTTCGGGAGAAACCTGGGGTACTTCATACTTGCGATAGCCGCTGTCGTTGTCCTGATAGGGCTGGCGCGGGAGGGGCTCTTCTCAGGGAAAAGTCTGGAGATAGGGGACATAACGGATGTTATCATCACAGGCATAGCTCTGGCCGTGGCTGCAATACCCGAAGGGCTGCCTGCAATTGTCACCATAACCCTTGCCCTTGGCCTGCAGAGGCTCTCCAAAAGGAATGCCATTATCAGGAAGCTTCCAGCGGTCGAAACACTGGGCAGCACGACTGTGATTTGCTCAGACAAGACAGGTACTTTGACCAGGAATGAGATGACTGTCACCAGGATCTGGCACTATGACAGGTATACGGAAGTGACAGGCGAAGGGTATGAGACTGCCGGGGAGTTCAAACAGAAGGGGCTGCACATAGATCCGGTAAAGGACAATATGCTTCTCATGCTTTTGAAAACAGGCATGCTGTGCAACAATGCCGGCCTGAGAGGGAATGGCCAGATATCAGGAGACCCTACAGAAGCTGCCCTTCTTGTTGCCGCTGCGAAGGCAGGGCTGAAGCAGGAGCGGATGGCATCGCTCTACAGGAGGCTGCACGAGATACCTTTCTCCTCTGAGAGGAAGATGATGACGACCATAAACTCGACGCCTGAAGGCAGGCCCTCGGCCTTTGTGAAAGGGGCGCCTGAAATAGTCCTGGAAAGGTGCGACAGGATCCTGATCAGCGGGAAAGTTGTGAGAATGACTGCCTCTGAAAAAAAAGCCATATTGAAGGCCAATCATGAAATGACAGAAAAGGCTTTGAGGGTTCTCGGAATCGCATGCAAGGAATTTAGCAGGATGCCTGACCATGAGGAGGAGGCGGAACATGGGCTTGTTTTCATTGGGCTGGCTGGCATGATAGACCCCCCGAGGGCCGAAGTGAAAGACTCCATCGACATATGCAGGAAGGCGGGAATAAAGGTTGTGATGATCACAGGCGACCACAGGAACACGGCTGTGGCCATAGCGAAGGGGATAGGGTTGTTCGGGAAGGAAGACCATAAGGCGATCACAGGGGAGGAGCTTGATGCCATGGGCGATGAGCACCTATATTCTGTTGCTGAGAACATTGTGGTGTATGCGAGGGTCAACCCTGAGCACAAGATGAGGATCGTGGATGCGCTCAGGAAGAGGGGGCATATCGTGGCCATGACAGGGGATGGTGTCAATGATGCGCCTGCCCTGAAGAGGGCCGATATTGGAGTGGCCATGGGCATAAAGGGGACGGATGTTTCCAAGGAGGCGAGCGACATGATCCTTGCCGATGACAACTTCACCAGCATAGTGTCCGCCATTGAGGAGGGGAGAGGCATTTTCGATAACATAAGGAAATTCATACAATACCTTCTGAGCAGCAACCTTGGCGAAGTGCTGATTGTATTCCTTGCCATGCTGATAGGATTTTCCGACCCCGCTGATCCCAGCAGATTTATCATACCTCTGGCTGCCATACAGCTCCTGTGGATAAACCTCCTTACAGACGGTTTGCCGGCCCTTGCTCTGGGTGTTGACCCTGCCTCAAAGGGCATCATGAAGAGGAAGCCCCTGAAGGCGCATGCTGCAATATTTGACAGGGACATGCTCATAGACATGCTCATTGTGGGCATCCTGATGGCTGCCGGGGTCCTTGGCCTGTTCTGGTACAACCTTGTCCATGAGGATCCTGCCATAGCGGCGAGGAAAGCAGGGACAGTGGCCTTCACCCTTGTCGTGATGATGGAGATGTTCAGGGTCCAGTCGGTCAGGATGAAGTACGGCCTGGGGATATTCAGCAACAGCAAGCTGCTCCTTGCGATAGGGATCTCGATCCTGCTGCAGATTGTGGTGGTTTATACGCCTGCCCTGCAGCCTGCGTTCAGGACGATGGAGCTTGGCCTGTTTGACTGGATGGAGATAATGGCGGTGTCGGGAGGGATAATGGCCGTGATGTGGGGGAAGGAGAAGTTTAAGAACAAAGCTGTAAACAAAAGAAAGAATGCTCAAGAGGCCTAATAATGATCACCAGCCAATGATGTTTCTATCTCTTCATCGTTTAAGTAGCTTGGCAAGCGTCTTGTCTTTGTTGGGGTTAATGTGTCTGTGAAAGGGTTCTGAAGCCTGTATGTAACTATAACTACACTAGGATTGTATTTGTCAATTCTTTTCTCAAACATGACACTTGGTCTAGCTTCCATATTTCATATTTATAGCGCCACACGCTTTTATATTTTCCGATAAGCGGCAAGCTTCAGACCAAATCAAACAAATAAATACCCACCCGCCTTATATATAACAATTCTCGGATTGCTTATGTACAGGATAATGACTGTTGAGGAAAAGGTGCGGGTTGCGCCCAGCAGGTTCACGATGCAGAAGGAAGAGGCAGTGAAATCCAGTCTGGAGGAGAGGTTCGAGGGCATAACGGACAGGAAGCTAGGGATAGTTCTGTCTGTTGTTGATGTGGAAAAGATAGGCTCAGGCAGGATACTCCCCGGGGACGGGGCCCTGTATTATCCAGTGACCTTCAAGCTGCTCACCTACAAGCCCGAGGTGCATGAGCTTGTCAGGGGGCAGGTGATAGACGTGACCGAGTTCGGGGTGTTTATCAGGATGGGGCCGGTGGATGGCATGGTGCATGTGAGTCAGATAATGGACGATTTCGTGAGCTACGACCCCAAGAACTTCCTTTTCACAGGTAAGGAGAGCAAGAGGACCATAAAGGAAGGGGATGTTGTAAGGGCCAGGGTGATAAGCGTAAGCGTGGAGAAGGACTTCAAGGTCGGTTTGACCCTGAGGCAGCCGGGCCTTGGCTGCCCGCACTGGCAGGAGAAGAAGGCAAAGGCGCATGCACCTGCAGCCGAGAGGCCTGCCAAAACCAAAGAGAGGAGGCCGAAGAGGCTGAGGGACTGATTCATATGGGTCGAGCTGGAGAAAAAGTGTGCAGGAACTGCAAGAGGTTTGTAGAAGGCAATATATGCCCGGTATGCAATGCCACTGCTTTCTCAAGGAGCTGGAAAGGGGTTGCCTACATCAACGATCCGAACGAATCAGAGGTTGCAGGAATACTTAACATCAGGGCGCCTGGGAAATACTGCTTGTGGGTGAAGGAAGGCAAATAATTGTCTGACAGCTGGCTTTGATTGAAAGCAGGCAGAAAATGCCGCACTTTTCTCAGTGAATGCGAAGATGCGGACAAAGAGACATGCACTGATCAGATCCATGTGATGGATAGAGAATAATTTGGTTGATAGTTGTAAAGAAAAGCTCAAAGAATTAGTACTGAAACTACTTTCAGTACCACAAAAGAGAGGGCTATAGGGTCCTGGTATTGAGGGATGCCCTCTCTCTTGGCCAGCCCTCCACTTAGGCCGGCTCCCACCTTTCAAAAGCAGGAGGGCACCTCCCTTCCTTTCCCCTCTCTAA
>CAYJTA010000120.1:0-3760 GCA_964372825.1 uncultured archaeon
TCTATAAAAACAACCATGTGATCGAGATCGCCCATAGGATATCTGTTATTTTTTCTGATGGGGCGGTGTTTACTGCAAAGCTTGTGGGAGCTGATTCCATAACTGATATAGCTGTCCTGAACGTGGAACCAAAAGGGCCTCTGAAACCTGTAAAACTGGGCGACAGCGATGGGATTGTTCAAGGGCAGCTGGCAATCGCCATTGGCAACCCTTACAGGCTTGACAACACGGTCACAGTAGGAGTGATAAGCGCCCTCAACAGGACACTTGAGCCGATCGAAGGATTCAAGATCGACGGCATAATACAGACTGATGCGGCCATAAATCCCGGGAACAGCGGAGGGCCCCTTCTCAACTCCAAAGGCGAAGTGATTGGCATAACAAGCGCAAAGTACCTTGGCGAGCAGTCACGTGGAGGGGCCGAGGGACTGGGGTTTGCAATACCGATAAATAGAGCAAAGAAAATTGCCGATGAGCTCACAGAGAAAGGGAAAATATCCAGGCCATGGCTAGGCATAACAGGGGCAGACATGTCTGCCCAGCTGGCAGAAGAGCTGGGGACATCTTTCAAGGAAGGCGTGCTTCTTATAGATGTTGTCCAAGGCGGCCCGGCAGAAAAGGCAGGGCTCAGGGGAACCGTATCACAGCCCGGAAGAAGGAACTTTGTTCTGGGAGACATAATAGCGGAAATTGATGGAAAGAAGATGTCATCCGTAAAAGAACTTGTAGAGAAAGCGCTCTCATACAAGGTTGGCGGAACTGTGGAAATAAGGTACTACCGGGAAGGGAACCTCAGGACGGCATGGCTGACTTTTGGGGAGAGGCCGAAGGAGTCGTAAAATGAATAAGAATCCATCTGCAATTATAATTCAGGAAAGCAAAAGTGATCATATATGAGGCAGGTATTGGAAACTGTGTTCGATGCCGTCGTGGCAACATTCAACACATCAGGATCTGTCTATAGGGGCAGACCTGTGCTGGAAGCAAGACTTGATAAGAACATTATTCAGAAGTGCAGAAATGAGAAGCACTGCATAATGCCTGACCTGTCTTCAGACCCAAGGCTCGTGGAGGCCGTCAAAAACGCAATTGGCAGCGGCCGGGTGAGCATCAAAAAGAGTTATGATACAATAAGTATGCCATGGGACTCGGATCACTCAGGAGAAAATCTCACTGTTGAGAGTCTTCTTGGCAAGATGCATGAAGAGGGCTGGCCGGGCTATGATGCCTTTCTGGAGGGAGTGAAAGTGTACAAAGGCACAGGCAGGTTTGGTCGGCCAGTATATGCAATCTGCCCTATAACCACAGGATTTCCACTTGGTGGGGCTGAGGTTTACCGTGCCAGAAGCACAAAAAGGCAGAGGTGAGATCATTAGAAAACAATTCAGTAGTCAAACAGTTTTCTCTGTGCCTGATCTTTTATTTCTCTTTGCGGCATAAGGTTGGCCACCCTTATCCCCACCCTTCTCAATTTTATATCAGGCCTCTTATCCAGAAATTCCCTCATGAGCTTTTTTGACGTGCTTCTGACTGTTTCAATGTCATCTGTCTGCTCATCTAGGGTCTCGCCTTTTGTGTACAGTTCAAGGCTTGTTGTTATCGCCATTATTGAAACTGTTTTGAAGGACATTTTCGCTTTCGCCAATCTTGGCTTCAGCAATTCCGCCAAATAATCAATAAACTCTTCAAGCTTTTCCATATCCCTTGTGTTTTCCTTGAGCGTGGCTATCCTCGATATCTGTTTTCTCAGGCTCTGGCTTACAGGCCTCTCATCCATGCCGTTTGCGAAATTGTGGAGCTGCCTTGCCCTGCTTTCTCCCAGAATATTGATCAGTTCATTTATGTCAAAATTAGCGAGATGTTCAATTGTTTTGATTCCTAATTTGTTCAATTCTTCCTTTGTTTTCGGTCCAATCGTAAACAATTCCTTGACATCAAGCGGCCATATCTTTTCCTTCAGTTCTTCAGGCCTTATCACCGTCAGTCCATCAGGCTTCTGGAGGCCGGCCGCTATTTTTGCCATAACCTTGTTCCACCCTATCCCTATGCTGCATGTGAGGTTTTCGGCTTCTTCTATTTCTTTTTTTATTTTTTCAGCTAATCCTTTTGCTTCATCAAAACCGGAGCATCTCTTTGAAACATCCAGATAAGCCTCATCTATACTTACCTGCTCGAAAGAATCGGCATACTGTTCTATTATTTCCATCACCCTCCCTGATATTTCCCGATAGAAGTCCATGTCGGCTGGAAGGAAACTGGTGATCACATTCGCAAGCCTTTTGGCCTGCGCAATCATCATCCCTGATCTTATCCCCAGCTTCCTGGCCTCATAGCTGCATGTGGCCACAGCCCCGGAATCCTCTGTCCTGCCTGAGTACATGCAGACTACCACAGGCCTGCCTCTCAGCTCTGGCTTCCTGTTCATCTCGCACTGGGCGTAGAAGCAGTCAAGGTCGAGGTGGAGGATGATGGGCATAGAATTGGGTTTCCTTGGGGATTTAAAAGCCTGCACAAACGCAAAGCAACAGCCTACTGCTTTCCAGGCCTCTGTTTTTCTTTCTGTCCTCTGTGCCAGCCGATATGCTCTGACAGCTTCGAATTGATATAGAAGGAATAGCCCAGATTTGCGATCAGCAGCCCTATCACCAGCTCTTCAAAGCCGAGGCTTCCGCCAAGAATGTTGCGTATGAGCTCCACGATAAGATAGATTATAAAAAGCAGAAGCATCCAGTACAAAGCCTTTTCCAAGTTGACAGTCATATCAGCCGCCCTTTGAAAGCATCAGCACAAACCACATGACCAGCACTATGATTAATATCAAAACAGCAAGCGAAAGGGAGTCCAAATTTCTTATCTTTTCTGCAAGGCCGCTCATAGTGAACAATTAGCATAAGATAATATAAAAGGCTACTGCTAATGTGGTAACTCTTTATGCCTATCTTTTCTCAAGCATTGTCTTCATCCGGTCCCAATAATAGTCCTTCCATCCGCAGCTTATCATTTCCAGACATTCTGTAGGCACTCCTGTCTGAATGAAGGTGAGTTTTGTCCCGTCCTTGGCCTTTTCCAGAATGAAAGTGGCCTTTGAGTAATGGCTCTTCGGCCACTCATCCATTTCGCACCTCCATGCCTGAACAATCTTTCTGTCAGGGACAATTTCGATGTTGGTTCCGGCAAGGCTGCCGTCATATGCTGAAAACCTTCCATCAATATCCCTGCTGATCACGGCCTTGGTGCCTGTGAACTGCGAGTGCTTTTTCGAATCCATCAAGGCCTCGAAAACCTCATGCGGAGATGCCCTGAATGACACGGTCTGCCTGATGGTTTTTATTTCCATGAGGATTTATTGTGCATTCTTAGCTTTTAATACCGCACTCAATCTTTCTTTCAGCCCCTTTCTGTGCTTTTCACATTTCCTTCATTACGTATATTCAATACCTTCAAGCCTTTTTCCAGTATGCCCGCTATATGCCTCCTGTGACATCTCAACCACAGCATTTTAGTACACATGATTGCTGTCCCCCTGTTCTAGGGCAAAATACATTAAGCAGAACCTTATGGCTTATGGCAATGGAGGTGCAGGGGCATATATGTTCATGCGGCGGTATGGGAACAGATTTATTTCCCAATACCAATCTTTCAGATGGCTGATATTTCTGCCTCGTTTGCCGGCCTTTCCCTCAGGAAGTGCATCTACAATGCTTCAGGGGCCAGAAGCATGACACATGAAGAGCTTGCGGCATTGGGAGATTCAGAGGCC
>CAYJTA010000121.1:0-3726 GCA_964372825.1 uncultured archaeon
TCGAGAGACTGAAAAGAAGACATGGAAACATATTGATGGTAATTCATAGAAAGAAAAAAATGGGGTTAGGCAGCGCTTATATAGCAGGCTTCAGAAAGGCCCTTCATCTCGGATATGATTTCATATTCACCATGGATGCCGATCTCTCCCATGATCCGAGGTGCATGAATGAAATGATAAAGATGGCAAAAAGCAAATGCGGTCTTGTGATAGGGTCAAGATATGTTAAAGGCGGCGGAACAAGATGGAATTATCTGAGAAGTCTTATAAGCAGATCAGCAAATGCCTTGGCCCGTGCTCTTCTCAGAATGCCTGTCCATGACTGCACCAGCGGCTACAGGTGCTATAGAAAAGAAATCCTGGAAAATACAGACTTCGGCTCCATATCCTCGACAGGCTACTCATTTCTCCTCGAGATCCTTTTCATATGCCATAAAAAGGGGTTCTCAATAGGAGAAATCCCGATATTCTTTTCCGACAGGAGGGAGGGGAAGTCAAAGCTGGGGAAAATAGAGATGGCAAAATTCCTTCTTGCGCTGTTCAGGCTCACCCTAGGAAATCTTTTTAGCCATAAAACCATACGGGTTAGATGAAGCATCTGGACAAATTGATTCTGGCCCTATTCATAGTTCTTTTTCTTGCCGTAAAGCTCCCTTTCATCTACTACAAGTTCAGCGACGAGAATGTGTACTTCTACATGGGCAAGATGATAACAGATGGCCTGATGCCATACAGGGACTTTTTCTATGCGAACCCCCCTGTCCACATATATTTCATCTCGCTTCTGGTGAAGGTTTTTGATTCAAATATATTTGCCCTGAAAGTCTTTCCTATTATAGAATCCATCCTTATCTCCCTTCTGATTTTTCTTATCCTCAAAAAGACAGACCGTTATCAGGCAGTTGCAGCCTCCTTGCTATATCTCTTTTCCTTCGTTATAATCACGACCACTGATTATTCCACTGGGGTCAATCTAACCTCTCTGTTCCTTATAGGTTCAGTTTATCTCATTTCCAAGGAAAAATACCATTCTGCAGGCCTCTTTGCGGCCCTCTCTGTTCTCACCAAGCAATATGCAGCCCCTGCTGTAATAGGATTGCTGATTTACCTTTTCCTGAAAAAGAGGCAGAAACTTTTTGATTTTCTGATGCCTTTCATAATTGTTTCTGCAATCATTCATCTGGCAGTTTTCCTCCTTGCGGGACAGAATTATCCCAATGACATATTTTTCTACCATCTCCTGAAGTCAGAAGGAATTGAAAAATCGAGAATCATTGAATTTTTTGTCTATTGGGATTTCCCTATCTTATTCTTTGTTTTATTATCATTTCTTTTCGGAAAAAAAGAAAACATGATACTTCCTTTGTCAATTCTTCTCCCAATGCTGATTTCCTATATCCTTTTTTCGGACATCTACTACCTCTATTTCGCTTTGGCCATGCCGTATCTTGCATGGATTGGTGCCCATGGACTATGGTCTTTAGTTTCCAAGATTCCAAAATCACATTATCTCCTGTTTCCTGCAATTCTTCTTATTTCAGCATATCACTCCTATTTCTATATTGCCGACCATGGCCCGGCAGCCAGAATAGATTTTGCTGGTGACCTTGCATATTTTACCAAAGTGACTTCTGCCCCAACTGAAACAATCTATGGTTCAGCAGAAATTGCCCCTCTCATCTCACTTCTTTCAGAGAGAAAGATAGTCAACCATTATGCGGACACCAACAGGAAACTCTTCATGACTGGCATCGCAAACACCACCAAGAGGACCGAAGAAATAAAGGGAAAGGTAAGGTATATAATATCAAAAGCAGTCATTGCAGGCAGTCAGGTAATAATCAACGAGGATTTCGTGGATAAAAGATACCTCTCTGCGTGCAGAATAGCAAAGACATACAGTGTCAAAAAAGACTATTTCTCCAATGCAGTTATTGTCTTTGACTGCGGAAAGTGAAGCCCCATCTTCCAGAAAAAGGCAAATGCTTTTTATTTCCACCAATAAACTAATATAGCGGGCGTGTGCCAAAATCAAGATACATATGAGAGACAGTAAAGCACTTTTCAGATGCAGTGAATGCGGCCTCCTTTACAGAGAAAGGAAGTGGGCAGACAGATGCGAGGAGTTCTGCAGGAAGCATAAGAGCTGCAGCCTGATGATAACGCAACACGCTGTTGCAGAAAATCAGTTGAAGTAGCTTCTATTTCATTTTCAGTTCAAATCTTCCCAAAATCCCTTCCAACCTCCTGCCTATCTCATTGTTATCTTTCTCCGTCTGCCCCTCCCATCAGACTTTTATATGAGGCGTCGTATTGCTTGCCCTTACAAGTCCCCAGCCGTTCCCGAAGTCTATCCTTGCACCGTCTATATCCAGAACCTTATAGCCTTCCTTTTTGAGATAATTTACTATCTCTTCCATTTTTTTGAATTTTTCAATGTCCGTCGACTCAATAAATATTTCCTCGCTGGCAAATGCCTTTGGCAAAGAAGAAACATATTCTGAAATCTTGCCAAATTCTGAAACAATTTCAGCAAGCTTCAGGGAAACAAAAAGACCGTCATCATACGGGTAATATTCCAGCGGGAAATACAGGTGGCCTGTCACCTCTCCCCCGAAGACTGCTTTTCTCGTCATCACTTCCTCCAAAACATATGCATGGCCGACCCTGCTCATTATTGGCCTGCCCCCATGCCTTTTGATGTCTTCAAGCAGGGCCATGCCGGACCTTACCTCAAGAATTACGTCTCCTTTTTTCATGGCCAAAGCCTTTCTCGCAAGCATGATAAGGATAGAGTCTGTTTCCACTATGTCTCCTTTCTCATCCACCATCCCCACCCTGTCCCCATCCCCGTCAAAAGCAAAGCCTGCATCTGCTTTTTCTTTGATCACTGTTTTCTGCAGATGTTTTAATGTGTCTTTTTGATGAGGATCTGGAGCATGGTTTGGATAATCTGTGTCAACATTTCCAAAAATTGTCTTCACATCGCATCCTAATTTTTTAAAGAGCTTTTCAGGTATGAGGCCGCAGGAGCCGTTTCCTGAATCAAGGATTATTTTCAGTTTTCTTTTCAATTTAACCCTTTCAGCCAGATATTTTATGTAATCGGGGACAGGATCATGTCTTTTGATTTTTCCCTTTTCCTTTTTGTCGAACTTTTCAGCTTTTCCTGAAAGAACAAATTCCTTGATTCTGTCAATCCCTTTCTCCCATGTAATCGGCTCGGCATCTTTCCCCTGCAGCTTGAGGCCTGTCCAGTCCTTCGGGTTGTGGCTGCCTGTGACCTCAATTCCGCCTGAGAGGCCGTAATGGCAGACTGAGAAGTACATCACAGGGGTTGGGACGAGGCCTATGGCCATCACATTCATTCCCGATTCTGAGAGGCCTTCCCGGACATGATCATATAATTTCATGCTCGATTTTCTTCCATCATGGCCAAGGGCAACTGTTTTCGCATCAGAAAGGATTTTTGAATATTCTAAAGCTATTCTGTACGCTGCACTTTCATCAATATCCTTCGGATACACTCCTCTGATGTCATATGCACGGAAGATGTTTGGGCTGGGCATAATTAGAAGAAGGCAGGAAAGAATAAAAGCATTGCCGCCAAATCTTAACCGGATGGGAAAATACCTGAATACAGTCTCGCCTTCAGCGGCCCCCCAGGAAAGCAGCGAGATAGCGAACAGGCTCGGGGCCATAGAGGCCATGACACATGCGCAGCAA
>CAYJTA010000122.1:0-3680 GCA_964372825.1 uncultured archaeon
CAATACGCGTGGATGCCCTGAGGTACGACTGCACCTTTTTTAGCGTGTCGGAAAACCCGCCAAAATCTATATCGCTAAACATGGTATAGGTCCTGTTTATTGTCTCTTTTTCCTTCTCTATATCAGAAATTTTCCTCCCGTACTCTGCTGCATTAGCCAGGTCATCTTTTCTGCTCCTTTCCATTTCTGCAATCATGGTGTTATACATGCTCATCTCGCATTCGTGTATTATTTTGCGCAGGGTTTTTCTCAGAAGACTCATATTTTCAAGAAGCGGCTCTCTTTCATCAAAGAACTTTGACCAGCGGTCAACGAAAGTCTCTTCATGTCTTAAAAACTGCTCATAAACATCTATGTTGACCTGCGTTATATTTCCCTCTTTCGGAAGACCATGTCTCAGTGCTTCCAAAGCTGTTTCTTCTTTCTCCAAAGAAGCTAGGTCCTCAGCGATTGTGTCATAGGAGCTGGGTATATTTTTAATCATCTTAATGATAGTCTCTCCGTCTTCTCGTTTTGCATATGCTTGCAGCCTTTCAAAGGCCTCCAAATTTTTTTCTATGTCGCCCTCTATGGCGTTAAACCGTTTTATTGCGCTGTTCGCTTCGGCGGAGAACATTTGGGCCTTGGAATCTATCCATTCAGCATCGCTCGCCAGCCGGATTTTTCTCTTCAGAAATACGAATTCCGGCCTGTTTGCCTTTTTAATGACGTATTCATTAACCTTATCAAAGCTGGGACCTTTGTAGCCTTTCCAGTGCAGAATGCCCTTGATGCCGTTGTTATCGTAAAATGAATGAAATGCCTCATGATCAAAAAAGTCGACGCTCATTCTTCTTTCATCTTCGTTTCTGGGCGTCATCAGGAGAAGCTCGTCTGATTCAGGGTAGTATGCGCCGCCCAATTTAATAAGGCCGATCTTTTTCCTGATGTCCCTACTTTCAGCAGACTGCCTTCTCAGCGCAACAAATCCCTGCCTTTCCTTATCTGTGTAATCTGCTTCAATGTATTTCCTGATCCAAGAACTGTACTTGTCTATCTCGCGCTCTATTTCCGTATTGGTTATTACTACAGCGGGCTTATGCTCTGCTGGCTTGGCCTCCTGCGCATAAGCCATAGAAGGTGCTAAGAATAGTAAAGAAGCAACTAAGAGTCTTTTGGCATTCTTGACAGGGCTGTAGCTCCTAAGCATACGAAAGTTATAATAGAAATTTTCTTAAATATTGTTTTTCAGAATTCTGGTTCTGGATGTAAACCTAGTTTATCATGATATTTCTCAAGCGTGGGGCAGAGATGCAGTTCAAGAAATTGTTTTGTCCTGACAGCTGCATCGTCCAGCTCCTTGTCAAGCTCTTTTTCAGTGGAGAGCATACCATCAAGTTCTTGTTCTGTGAAGAATTTTCTTACGTACTCATCAATTTTCAGCATCTCAGGCAAAGGATTGCTGCCGCTTTCAAGAAGCTCTTCATAAGCAGGCATTACATGTCTCCTTATGCTTTCATGAAATTCCTGCCTGTCTGCGCCTCTTTTTACAGCTTCCATCATAAGCGGTTCTGTTTTCATAAACGTGCCATAATTTCTGAGATTCCTTTTCATGGCCTCTTCTCTTATACGGATCTCTCTTAGTATTTTATCGTATTCTATCATAATCTGATCAGATGCAAGATAGCTTTCTGCCATTATTATCCTTCTGTTTGCAGAATCGTCCAGCGTCCTCTCAAGCATGTTATTTGCTGCATTCGTCCATGCTATGGCCGGCATTGCTGAAACATAGCGTGCAAGCGAGTTAATCCTTTCAGCTTCTGTCGGGTTGAATACTTTCCATGGCGCAGCGCTGGAGCCGACTTTTTCCGGTGATGGCACTTTGTACATTTCTCCTAGAACAGGCGATGATAGAAGTCTCAAGTCCAGTGCAAATTTATGTGCAGCTGCTGCAAGTGCTGAGAGGGCTGAGAATTGCGTATAGTCTATAATTCTTGGGTAAACTTGCGTGGTTACTGGAAATGCCTCTATCCCCAGTCTGGACATGACAAAGGATTCCATACCTGCAACCTTTTCTGTGTCGCCAAGCAGCTCCATATAGCTTGAAGATGTGCCTACTATGCCTTTCATGCCCTTGCCCTTCAGATGATTGTCCACTACAAACTCAAGAAACTGCAGTGCCAGGATTAAATCCTGGGCATAATTGGCAAACCTGTAGCCCAGCGTTGTATAGCCTGCTGGCTGCAGATGCGTCCAGGCAACACATGGTGTTGATGCATGATTTTCCATGTAAGGCCGCATGGAATACAGCGTATTCACAAGGCGCGTAATGATAATATCGGCTGCGTCCAGCGACCTGCTAATGTCTATATTGTCTTCTATATCCATGCTTGTTGCACCATAATGAATCTTCTTGCCTCCTACCTTGCACTGCTCAGCATATGCTTTTACGTGCGCCATGAGATCATGACGAATGTTTTTGTCAAGCTCTCTTATGCGGTCGATGTCAATATGCTCACGCCCAGCGTGCTGCTGTATATCATCCAATTCTTCTTGGGAAACGAGGCCATATTTGGCCTGCGCTGCAGCTAGCGCGGACCAGACTTCCCTCTGCAGCCCGAAATAATTCAGGTCAGAAAAAAGCTCCCGCATTTCGGGGCTGCCATATCTCTTGGTAAAAGGAGACAGATAAGTCTCAAAACCGAACGTGAGGGGCATTTATATCCATCCCTCTTTTTCAAGGGCTGCTGTTATTTCGTCATTAGCAGGCTCATGAGGCTGGAAGAACTTTCCGGTCAGCGCAAAAATACTTTCAAGAACCCGTTTTGATGCGCCTTCAATAATTTCTGGCGGTAAGTCTGGTATTTCACCATCGCCAGAAAATCCAATAGACATAAGATACTTTCTCACAAATTCTTTGTCTATCCATTCCAGATTCTCGCCTCTTTCAAATCTCTCTCTGTAATCTGCTGTCTTGAAAAATCTGGAAGAATCGTGGGTGTTGGCCTCATCTATCAGGATTATTTTGCCGTCTGAGTTCCCAAACTCGTATTTGGTATCTGCTTCTCTATATCCATTACGATGTAGCCATTCATTGGCGCGCATAAAAAGGCGGGTGCCTGTTTCCATGATTGTGTGCCAATTCTTTTTGCTGCCTGCTAGGACGTATACTTCCTCTGGTGTCAGGGGCTCGTCATGCCCTCTTTCTGCCTTCGTGGTAGGATCATGCAAAGGCCCTCCAAAAACTTCCACCAAATCATGATTCTGCTTAAGCCCTCCTGGGAGCGTTGTATCAAAAAATTTCCTTTTGCCAGCTTCGTACGCTCTCCATGCCGAGCCTGATAATGTCCCTCTTATCACAACTTCTACTTTGTACGGCTCGCATCGCCGAACAACCATTGCGTTAGTGTGGGGCATGGCGATGTAGTGGTTTGGGACAATGCCCTGTGAATTCAAGAAAGAATAAGCGCTTGCTACGTTAAGCCCCTGTCCTTTGTATGGTACCTGTTGGTTGAGAACAGCATCGAAGGCTGATATTCTGTCAGTGGCAACTAGAATTAATGTTCCATCTCTGCCCTCGTAAACGTCTCTTACCTTTCCCCTGAAAAGAAGTTCTGCAGGCAAAACAGATTCTTTTAATGTCTTCATTGCTCCTTTTCTATATCTCCTATCTTTTTATGCATGTTTCTGCCTTCAGCCTG
>CAYJTA010000123.1:0-3636 GCA_964372825.1 uncultured archaeon
CCTTGAGCTCAAAGGCCAGGTCTCAAGCATGAAAGTTTCAGTGGGTGACCTTAACTTTGAACTGACATAATCACTCTTTTCCAAAAAGAGCGACCAGAAAAGGGAGCCTGCCTCGTTCGCAAGCTCACTCGGCTACGGCTTCCACTAACTTTCTCTAAGGCAGAAAGGATTAATAAAATATAAGTCTAAATCTTAACCACGCTCCGGTAGCTCAGCAGGTAAGCCTTTTTTCAATAAAAAGGCTTAACCCAAAAAGGAGCCTGCTCGATGCTTCGCATCTCGCTTGGCTTCCTTGAAAGGTTCTGCAAAGAGCAAGAGGCTGTTAGCTGGCAAGACAGCTCA
Source organism: uncultured archaeon (assembly GCA_964372825.1). Lineage (GTDB taxonomy): Archaea > Aenigmatarchaeota > Aenigmatarchaeia > QMZP01 > QMZP01 > JACPNN01. Next base: position 343 of record CAYJTA010000123.1, read on the forward strand.
ATACAGTAAATACAAGCTGTCAGAGGTCAGACACCTCTGTGTCGTAGGTTCGAGGCACCCTTTTAAAAAAGGCTGCACCCAAAAGGAAGCGGAAATCCTACCCGGGGCGCTTCCATTTTGACACGGCAGCTTAATGTCATTTGGTCCAAACTGTCATATAGAGAGCTGTTTTTAAAATTTCATACCAAGCCTTTGCATGGCATGGGAATACCACAGCTGGTACAGGATAAGAAGCCCTAGAACCCTTTTGAGCCTGCTAGCTTACGGCCTGACTGACCTGCCCTGGCTGAGCATGGAGAGAATGGAAGCCCAGCTTGAGGGACCTGGGTCAGGGGAGGCTCTGGAACATCTTGCAAGAATAAGATTAAAATCCAGGGAGCGGGGCAAGGACCACAGTATAATGGGCAGGCCCAGATATTACTGGGAAGCTGCTGTCCAAATCCCCAGGAGAAGGGGGTATCTTTTAGTTCCCCTCACCTCAATCCCGGATGTGCAGGGATATGATGGTATCATGCCAAGGTCAGGCCTTGACTGGACAGCCCCCAACCTTTTGGTCCCCAAGGCCCTTAGGAAAATGCTAGCCGAGATTGGCCTGGAGAACCATTTATATATTGTCTTCCTTGATGGGCTTTTCTTCCCAGGCCTGATGCCCCCAGAATCAGGGGCTCATCCAGAAAACCTTTCTGGCTATTTCGAATGCCACTCTGTTAGCAGAACAGCCTATGAAATAACCCCTGTGATAGAGGAAATGAGGCGCAGCATTGCAAGAAAAAAGCATGCTGGCAGAAGCCTTACTGAGCTGGAAGAGGCCCTGGATGGAGACCCGGAGTTTGAAAACGAGTTCAGAAGACAGCTTGTCTTGTCACGGAGAGTGAACAGGACCTTCCACACCCTCCAGCTCAGGGAATTCTTTTCTCACCAACTTGACTCTGATTCAAGAGTGTACGCATATGGGATCAAGTCAGACTTTGAGCCCTTTGGCCTTGTCAGGGAGCTATACAATGAACATGACGGGGAGCTAAGAGATACCCTAGACCCTGAAATTCTCGGCATAGCCCCCGAAGAGAAAAGGACATTTTACCTTTCGCCCTATGAGGGAAGGACATCCGCCCAATCCAGGGGGAAAACAGCCAAAGAAGGAGGCATAACATCCAAGTCCCCCTCGAAGGCAATGTCAAGGTTGATAGAGAACACATGGTGATAAAATGAAAATGAGGCCCTACAGACTTGAGATTTCAGAAGCTGGGACATTCTGGTACGGCCAAGACTTCAGGGAATCCATGGAGGAAGCGCATGGCCCGCTGAAGACAGACTGGGATTTTTTACAGGAATACCGCTCCTCTCTTCCTAAGGGCGAGCAGGAGATGCTGGACGCCTACCTAACCTCCATGTCAGATGAAGGAAGTGGGGTTGTTCCAATTGAAATAATCGCAGACAGGCTCTACACACTGCCTTTTGTGAGGGCCTTTATAGGCAACAGGAGGCTTGTCCCCTTCACCAAAGTCAGCGGTAAGCCAGAAGCCTGGGATTTGAGAGCCTCTGAACTCACAGCCTCCTGCGCTCTTGACGTTCATTTGAAGCGGCAGGGCCTTGTCCCTGTCACTGAGCAGGCCAGGAAAAGAATGAGGGAGGGCCAGTTTGGCCATTACCTGTCCCTGAAAGACCCCGCCTTTGCAGATTTTCTCCCATACTATTACCCGGACTGGGGCCCCATGAGAAGGGGCGAATACTGCGAGAAATCCTTTTCTTTTGAGGCCGAAGGACTTGTTGTCGAGGCCACGCCTGACGCTTTATTCCAGGCCGGAGACAGGGTCATCGTCGTTGACAACAAGACAGGCTTCTCCACCCCTTCTGAACCGCATAAGAGATATGCAAGGCAGGTGACATGCTATGCCCTTGGGATTGAAAAAACCTTTGGCATGGAGGCCATGGGAGTTCTGGCTTATTTCAAGGTCAGGACAGGGGGCGGGTTTAAGCTGATGGATTTTGACATAACCCCCCGAAGAAGGGATGAGACAATCCAGTTCCTGCGCGACCTCAGGGATTTGCCAGGTTTTGGAACCAGCGAGACCATTTCCTATAAAGATGGGAAAGAAAAAGCCCGTATATGCAAGAGTTGCATGTCCAAACCAGACTGCGACAGGGTTATGTTGGGTGATAGCCATGAAAGTTGAAGGTTACCTTACTTATGTGAAGCCTCGCTATACCAGGGACGAATACCATCTGGACCTTGTCCTCAAACAGGGCGGGAAAGCAGTCACAGTGAGGGACAGGGTTTCATTCCCCATCTGGGTTGACAGCCCTGACCCGGAAATTGAAAGACTGCTTCAGGGATTTGACATTGAGCATTTAATGAAGTCCACTCCTAGAGGGAGAAAGGAACTTTATGAAGTGAGATTGGCCAACCCCCAATATGACAGGGAGCGGGTCAGAAAGCGTCTTGTCCACTCCCCCTACAGGAGCGGGCTTATCGGGGCCGGGAGGCCTGTTCTACCCACCTATCTTGCCCAGAGAGGGATTTCATTCTTTGACTTCCTTGAAGTGGATGCTGAGGAGAGCAATGGCTTTTTAGAGGTCAGGGAAATCCAGCCCAGGGAAGCACAGCCTTATTCTCCCTCTGTTATGGCCTGGGACACGGAGGTCTACAATGAACAGGGCTTCCCCCACCCCAAGGAGGCCAAGTTCCCGATAATAATGTTCTCTGCATTTGATGGGAACGAATTTCTGTTCAGCAGCGAGGATGAGAAGGGATTGATACAGGAATTTATTGAGTTTCTTAAGGCTAGAAGGGATATTGACTTTCTTGTAGGATTCAATTGCGACCAATTTGACTTTCCATATCTAGAAAAAAGAGCAGCAATCCACGGCATTGATCTTCCCTTTGGCTTGGACGAGGCAGGCATCAAAAGAAAACGGGGAGGCTTTTCCTGGGTCCACCAGATGACAGGAACACATGACATAGATCTTTTCCACTTCCTCTTCAGGCTCTACGCCCTTCCTGGAAGGGACATGGAGAGTGCGATGACTGTCTTCCTTGAAGAGGAGGGCAAGGACCTGGACCCAAGATTTGTCTGGAAATACTATCACGAGAACCGCAAACTATTGGAGGAATATGCGAAAAAGGATGCCAGGTCCCTTTACGAAATCTGCCAGAGGATTGGCCTCCCCCAGGCCATAGTATATCTCTCCCGCATCCTCAAAATCTCCCCAGAAGATCTCACTAGACAGACCCCTGCATCCATCCTTGACCTGGTTGCCCAGAGGAAAGCCTTCAGGCATGACGGAATCCTCCTT
>CAYJTA010000124.1:0-3538 GCA_964372825.1 uncultured archaeon
ATAAGGATAAGCCTGGAGACCATGTCAAAGGTCTTCAATGCATGCGGCCTGAGGATGGGCGCCATTGTCACGGATAATGAATATTTCCACCGGCAGGCAGTTGCGGCAAACACGACATATCTGTGCGCATCTGCCCTTGACCAGTATATTGTTGAGTCGCTGGCCGAGCAGAGCAGGGAAGAGATACAGCAATGGGTGGCGAAGGAGAGGGGATATTACGGCAGGATCGTGAAGGATCTCCATCATGGCTTTGAAAAAGAGCTTCCAGGAGCGATAGTCTCATTGCCTGAAGCTGCGATTTATATTGTCGTGGATGTGAGGAACATAACAAAGCCTGGCTTCGATGCGAATGATTTTGTGGATTACTGCGCCAACAGGGGGTCGGTTGACATTGGTGGGAAAAGGATGACGCTTCTTGCTGCGCCCATGGACGGCTTCTACAATGTCGGACAAGGTGAATACAACCCCGGCCGGACGCAGATGAGGCTGGCCCTAGTCGCCCCCGAGGAGGAGATGGCCCTTGTCCCGAGGCTGTTTGCCGAGCTGTTCAGGGAATATGAGGGGCAGAGAAGTTAGAACCGAATGATGCTCCTTATTCGTGTTAGCTTGGACTTTACGAGATGAATTGAACAATAAAACATGATCTGCAATATATTGGCTGCTTCACTTGTATTTCCTCTTCCCGCCTGCGTAAAGGCTCTTGGAAACATAAGCGGATTTCATGACATATGTCGAATCGCCTTCCACTTCAAATATATTCTGAGCCTGCGGCTTGTATATCTGGAAGTCCTCTGAGGGCAATGAGGCCATTTTCGGCATGTTGAAGCTCACATTTTCAGGGGCGTATGGGGCTATGGGAGCAGGCGTGCTGATGCTCGTCGGAAATGTCCAGAGAAGCTCGCCCTTGGTGTTTATGGCATACAGATTGCAGTCCCAGGAGCCGAAATAGAGTGTCCCTTCATGTGGCACAGGCCTGTTGATCACCTTCCCCTGGGTCGGGAATTTCCATCTGAGCCTGCCTGCCAAAGTAAGTGCATACACATTGAAGTCTGCGCAGCCGAAATATATCCCGCCTTCATAGATTGTTGGGGGATATACCACATAATCTTCTATCGGGAATTTCCACAGGAGCTTCCCGTCAAGGGAAAAGGCATACAGGCTGTCGTCCTGCGAGGAGAAATAGACAATGTTGCCCTCTATTCCTGTCGCCCTTGACCTTATTATCCCCTTTGTCGCGTATTGCCACAGGATTCTGCCCTTAGAGTCTATCGCATAAAAATTGCCGTCAGACGAGCCGAAATAGATTATGCCATTTGCGGCCCTTGGAGAGCCCACGACACCACCCGTCGGGAAGCTGAAAATCCCATTCCCTTTCATGTCAACAGCATACAGGTTCTTGTCGAAAGAGCCTATGTATATGGCATTCTCATGCACAACAGGATCGCTTATTATGGGGCCCTTTGTGGCAAATTTCCACAAAAGCTTTCCTTTCTTGTCCAGGCAATACAGCTGGTGATCCTCGCATCCGAAATAGATTCTGCCATCATGCAGGAGCGCCTTCGAAGCTATGCTGCCTCCGGCCTCGAATTTCCAGAGGAGCCTGCCCTGGGGACTGACTGCATAAACATTCCTGTCCAGTGATCCGAAGACTATCATCTCATCTGACACCGATATATCTCCCACATTGGGGCCATTGGTCGAAAACCTCCATATCTCCTTTCCCTTCAGGCTTACCGCATACAGATTGTGGTCGCAGCAGGAGAAATAGATCACATCTTTATGAATTGCAGGCAGGCTGTCTATGCTGCCTCCAGTGCCTGTGTTGAAAAGGATTGACTGGTCAGGATATTCCCTTGCATGGGCCAGCAGCTTGACGGATTCAAGCCTGTTCATTATCTCGGTGCTTTCGCCGGGCATGCTGCTTGTAAACCTGCTCTCCACATACTTTGACATGTTAAAGCTATAATATGCCTCTTTAAATCATCACTTGTACTTCCTCTTCTTTCCTATATAAAGACTCTTAGAAATCAATTCGAATTGCCTAAAATTTCAATCAAAGCCTATTGCTTCTCCAGCCTCTCCATAACTTCCCTGTACAATCTCCTCGTCTCCCTCAGCGGCTTTTCAGGCACCTCTGCTTTGAAGTCGTGCACCAGCTCATCCAAAAAGTCATGGAGGTATACAGGGAAGCTGAATTTCCCGTTTTTTGATTGCCATTCACATTCTGCAATTATTGTGTCCCATTTGATGTTGGTTTCCTTTATTATTGATAATGCATCTTCCCTGTCGCCCGCCCTTTCTGTCATGCATTTGGAGAGTATTATGTCTTCCGGAGAGATGACTGAAACAGTTATGTTGCCGAATTCTATCTTTTCCCTTGACCTCCTCAGCATTCCGTCTGAAACCTTCAGGCTGAATATCCATTCCGCAAACAAATCCACTTTGTAATCCTGAAGGGTCAGCACGCAAGGCTCATTGATTCTGCTTGGAAGGAGATTCTTCTCAAAGCCTATTTTTTCCAAAGCCTGCAATAGGTATTTTCTATCACTCTCTGACAATGCCACAATGTCTATATCCTTTGTCAGTCTCTTTGAGAAGTTATAAAAGAGCATGGCTGAACCTCCAACAATTAACAGCTCTATCCTTTTCGGACATGCATCCCCTATTCTCATGAGCAGTTCCTGTTGCTTCTCCAATCCTATCATTTATGCTCCTATCCTGTCCATGTCAGCCTTGTTGAAGGGTATAAAAACATTCCATTCCTTTTCCAGGTCCTTGAAATCCCTGCTTCGCATCTGAGGTATGAGGTATTTTCTGTTCCCTTTTGCCTTCATAAGCTTCCTCAGAACACTTTCATTAGGATGCTTCATCCTCCAATATCTTCTTATCAGCATGTAGAGAGCCCCGACATGTCTTTCAATAGAAGCCTTTCTTGCGAGGGAATACAATAGTTCCCAGTTTTCCGCCTTTCTAAAAAGCTCAAGGGATGCCAGTACAAGTCGATAATCGCCAGAAGACATGCACCATATGATTACTTCCTCCAGCGAAAGTTGCTTGCCATAGATCCTGTGGACATATGCTTCCATAATCTGCATGGATGTATTTCTGTTAAGGATCTCAATAAATCCCTCATTTCCCACAGGCCTCAATTGCAAGGGTGCTATATCATACAGCCTCTTGCCCCTCTTGCCTCTCAATGTCTTGACGAAGCCCTTTTTCCTCATCCTGTGAAGGTAGAGGATGGCCGTATTCCTTCGGATACCCAAAGCCTTTGCCAGGCTTTCAGCCGTGTGTAGGCCTTCTGCCCTCTTTGCGACTTGTCTCCAGTCCATATGGTCGCCTATTAGATAGTTGAGATTATATTTTCTTTATTTATTATATAATGTAGAATGATATATTTATAAATACATACTGGCAATAGGTAGGCAATTCACATTGAAGCGGAAGGATGCGCAGATAGTTGTTGAAGCGGGGAATTGGGTGAAATAGCGGACTGCCCAGATTATTGCTCATTTGTACTTCCTCTTCTTCCCCGCAT
>CAYJTA010000125.1:0-3516 GCA_964372825.1 uncultured archaeon
CCCTGCTGGCCATAAAATCATCCGTCAGGCCGTTCATATTGCTCGTATTCAGCATGTAAGGCTCTGTCACCTTCCACTTTGCGCCTGTCGACAGGAAGGCATAACATTTCGTGGGTGCCCTGAAGCTCCCGAATCCGTGGAGGAAAGCATCCTTCCTGTGGATGAATGCATATCCCTGAACTTTCTCCCCTTTGACATCAACCTCCCCGAGGCTGTAGGTGTCCTCGTCTATTTTAACGGCCTTCGCGGGGACAGTGAAATAATTGCCTGCTGAAACATGGGCCTTTGCCGTTATTGCCGAAAAAGCAGGCTGCACGACCAGCAAAGACAACACTACAGCACCTGCCAAAAATACAAGATGAGACTGTTTCATGGGTCTCTATCATTCTATTATTGCCAATACTTTAAATAAGCGCTATAGCCCTAATTTTCTCCTGTAACCAGCAATCTGTCCAATGTTTATAATCTTCAGTTTATGCTTCTCTGCAAACCCGACAAGCTCAGGCAGCCTCATCATATGGCCATCCTCATGCAGCATCTCGCATATGACCCCGGCAGTCTTCATCCCGGCAATTCTTGCCAGATCCACGGCAGCCTCTGTGTGGCCCGGCCTTTCCAGCACGCCCTTCCCTTTCGCCAATAATGGGAATACATGCCCGGGCCTGAAGAAATCAGATGGTTTTGAGTTCTCATCAGCAGCCTTTCTTATCGTCAGGCTTCTGTCAAAGGCTGAAATGCCTGTTGATGTGTCTTTATGGTCTATAGATGTCAGAAAGGCAGTCTCAAACCTGTCCTTTGATTTTTCCACAGGCTTCAATTCAAGCCTTTCAGCAATTTCTTTAGAAACAGCTATGCACACAAGCCCTTTACCATGAGTAACCATGAAATTTATTGCCTCAGGTGTGGCATGCTCTGCCGCAACAACAAGGTCGCCCTCATTTTCCCTGTCATGGCCGTCAACTACAATTATCATCCTGCCTTTCTTGAAGGCTTCAATGGCGTCCTTAATTTCGGAGAAATACTCCATATCATATTCTCCCAGTCTGATCATAAAAAATCAGCTTATCAATTGACAAAAGAAATCCTCTTCAGTCAGGAAAGGGCAGTTCTATCATCACCCTCTTCTTTTCACCTTTCTCCCAGGAGATCTCATCAGCCATCTGGCCTATTGTACCCTCAAGATATTTTCTTAGTGCTGATCCGTTTCTGTAATCGGCCTCAAAAATCACATGGGCCCTTCTCTCCGCGAGCAGATCCTCTGCCTTCTTTTTGCTTTCGGCCATTTGTTCAGGATTGATGCCTGCCCACACGCCTATGTTTACCCCCTTCTTGTCCTCCACGACTGCTGATAACGGCACATCTGTGAAGCCGTCAAACACAGCAATTGTGTATTTGTCCTTCACCTGCTTCTCTTCCGAGCTTACCCTCCTGTTCACATCCTCTCTGGACCCTTTGAGGATCTCAAAGAGAGGCCGCGTTTTGACTGTGTCGAACATGTGCCCTACATGCCATCTCAGTTCACCATGCAGGGGATCTTCACCTTCTTCTGGTATAAGCTCATTGCCATACACGCCAGAGCACATCTCGACATATGGGCCAAGGCCACCTATTATCGGGTCGAAGGGGGCTGAAGATACTATGTAGTATTCGACGTTCACTCCGTATCTATTCCATCTGCTGTTTTCCCTCACATTTCCCTTAATCTCTTCAAGGCCTTTCCACACACCATCGCACAGCACAACCTCCTGTCCCAATTCTCTCAGCTTCCCTCTGCTAAGTCCTTTCAAGGGTCCCTCCCTGACAAGCTTCAGGATGAGGCCAATGTAGCTCATGTCCATGTTCACCCCAGTCCTGTTCAGGCCATCCGGCAATTTGGGGCCCTTGTAGAACTTTTCTGCGCTTTCCAGCATGCTCTCCTGACTTTTTATATATTCAGGCAACATGAGTTTCCAGAAATAGTCAGTGTTAATTCCGTAGGCTCTTAGCACAGGGTCTTCGCACCATTCCTTCGTCAAGGTGTAATCGTAATCAAAAAGAACCGCTATTGTGGTCTGCCGTCTTTCTGGCATCTGTTATATTGTATGTAAATTTTAAGAAGGAGTGCAAATGCGGAACAAAAGGGAAACAAAACAGCATTACTATCCCACATACTTCACCTCTTCCTCTTCCTTCTTCCTCTCCTTCCTGCTGCCCGGCATCGCAAATGTCTCCTGCACTTTCTCGTAGAACTCTATGATGCTCTTGTTCAGGCTTGGCCTCGTCTTCTTCACGGCCTCTGCAAAATCAGCCTTCGAGACAGCCTTCACATCCATGCTCCTCCTGAGGGCATTCAGCCCGGCCTCCCTGCAAAGTGCTTCTATATCCGCTCCTGTGTAGCCCTTCAGCTGCCTTACCACATTCCTGATGTCAATGTCCTTCTCAAGAGGCATCTTCTTTGTGTATATTTTCAGTATCTCAAGCAGTGACTTCGCATCCGGAGGCGGGACAAGCAACTGCTTCTCGAACCTCCCGGGCCTCAGCAAGGCGTGATCAAGAAGATCAGGCCGGTTAGTGGCTGCTATCACCACGACATTATGGAGCTCCTCCAAACCCGACATCTCAACAAGCACCTGCGAGACTACGTTTTCATAGGCCCTTGAGCCATTGTCTGTGCCCCTTCTTGTGGCCAGCGCGTCAATCTCGTCAAAGAATATGACTGCAGGAGCTACCTGTTTTGCTCTCCTGAATATCTCCCTGACCTTCTTTTCGCTCTCGCCCACCCACTTGCTGGTTATCTCAGGCCCTTTGATCGCGATGAAATTGGCACCTGTCTCACTGGCCACGGCCTTTGCTATCAGGGTCTTGCCGCACCCCGGCGGGCCATAGAGAAGAACGCCTGTAGGCGGCTTTATCCCTATCCTCTTGAAATCCTCTGCATGCTTCATGGGCCAGACAACAATCTCCTGAAGAAGCTGCTTTATGTTTTCCAAGCCTCCGATATCATTCCATTTCACATCAGGGATTTCAATAAGCACTTCCCTCATGGCGGAGGGCTCTACCAGTTTCAGGGCCTGGCTGAAATCCGCTTTTGTGACCTTCAGCTTCTCAAGCACATTCTGAGGCAAAGCCTCTGTCTTCTTCCAGCTTATGTCAGGCAGAACCCTCCTCAGGGCAGCCATCGCAGCTTCCTTTGCCAGCACCTCAAGGTCTGCCCCGACAAAGCCATGGGTGACAGAGGCCAGCCAGTCCAGATCAACATCCTTTGTAAGCGGCATGTTCCTCGTATGGATCTGAAGTATCTCCTTCCTGCCCTTCTGGTCAGGTATGCCCAATTCTATCTCCCTGTCGAACCTGCCGGGCCTCCTCAGGGCAGGATCAATCGCATTCTGCCTGTTTGTCGCCCCTATTACAATAACCTTGCCCCTGCTTTTCAGGCCATCCATTAAAGTCAGCAGCTGGGCGACAATCCTTCTCTCGACTTCCCCTACAACCTCTTCCCTTTTCGGCGCTATTGAATCTATCTCATCTATGAAGATG
>CAYJTA010000126.1:0-3484 GCA_964372825.1 uncultured archaeon
GTTGAGCCTGCCGTGTTCACGATATTCCAGAAGATTTACGACAGCCATGAGGGCACACCGATAATGATGGTATTTCTGGGTTCTCTCATAGGGCTTTTCAGAGACATATTCGAGGAGAAAAAGAGGCCGCTTTATGGGAGGCTGAAGACCAAAATCAAGCTTTTGCCCCTGAAATTCACTGCGGCGGCTCAAATGCTGAGGCTGCTCGGCTACAGACGTATGGAAGATTTTGTGCTGTTCTACAGCGTATTCGGCGGCTTTCCTAAATATTATGTGGCAATAGACGACTTCGGCCTCCAAAAAGAAACCCTTCTCGATGCCCTCAGCAGCCTCTTTCTCGAGGAAGGGGCTCCGCTCAAAGATGAGGTGGAGGATATTCTCAAGCAGGAGTTCGGAAGAAGGAAATCCCTCTATTATTCCATTCTCCATGCGATAGCCACAGGCAGGTCAAAGATACACGAAATAGCATCTGCTGTCGGCCTGAAGGAATCCTCGATAAGCAGGCATCTGAACGAGCTGGTATACTATTTCGAATTTGTCAGAAAAGAATCGACTGTGCTTGAGGAGAAGAAGAAAACAGTCTACAGGATAAGCCATCCTTTGATCGATTTCTGGTTCAGGTATATCTACAGGAACTATTCCGAATATAAAATCGGCAGATCCGAAAATATAAAATCCATAATAACATCCGACCTCAACTCTTTTGTCGGAAGGAGATTCGAGCCGATATCCTCTGAATTTGTCCTTGCAGCAGACAGAAAAAACCTCCTGCCGCTGAAACCAACCAAAATGGGCTCATGGTGGGGCTACAGGAGGATTCAAAATCCGGTGACCTCTGTCACGGAAAGAAAGGAGATAGAGATAGACCTCCTCTGCCTCGACGAAGCAAAGAAAGAGGCCCTGTTCATCGAGTGCAAATGGGCCAGCCTGCAGGGGAAGGAGGCCAGAAGGATTCTGGAGGAGCTGAAGGAGAAGGCCAGGTTTGTCGAGTGGGACAGGAAAACAGAATACTTCGGAATAATAGCCAGGAAAATCCTTGGAAAGGAGAGGCTGAGGAAAGAGGGGTTTGTGGTGTTTGATCTTGGGGATTTTGAAAGATTGCTGAAATAGCCTGCTGCCGAAGGCGTCTGCGACGACATAGACAGCGGCTGGGTGCTTGACACATGGGTGCCGTTTGGGTAACTGCGGCCAAAGTATTCTCTACCATGCTTTCTTGAGGTTTTCAAGGCCCTGCAGATAATCGCTGTGTTCCAGATTGCCCTGTATTCCGAACATGGCCAGCACGGCCATCATTTCGCTTACCGATACTCCTGCCAGCTCTGCAGCCTTGCCTATTGAGGCCCTGCTTTTCCTATAGCTCTCAATGGCGTACATGAGCCTGCCCAGATCCACAAGCTCCCTTACGGATTTGGAAATGTCCTCCTTCTTTTCCTCTGCCATTTTCTTCACGAATTCATATTCCTCTTCATCTATCCTTACGCTCAGCGTTTTCTGCATGTTCCAGCCTCCTTTTTGCATCCTCGATTATTTCCTTTTTATACCAGCCATAGGCCGCAAGCCGGGAAAGCTTTTCAGTCGCTTCCTCTTTCGTCACGAGATTCTTTTCCCGTGACCTTATCAGGAAGCCTATTGCGGTTGTGAAGGGGATATGGAGAAGCTTGCAGGCATTTATGGCGTTCCTGTCATCGGTTCCCAGCACGCTGCCCCTGTTCTCCATTGAAAGGATTATGGCCTCGGCTTCGCCAAGATTCAGGCCGAAATCCCTCATAATCTTTTCAACCCTTCCGTCCTTCACTTCCCTGGCTTTTATCCTGCCCTCTTCCAGCCTCCTCTTTATCAGCAGGGCGTCAAATGTCTGGCCGGCTGCTGATTCCCTCTCTACAGCTTTCGGGATTATGACATCTCCCTTGTAGCTGTTCAGGAGCGTGTCAAGTATTTCAGCCTTTGCCAGCAATATGATTGTAGACGAATCCAATACAATCATACATACAAATTATTACATTTGTCATATATAAAGCTTTCTGCTTTTGAGAATATTGAAAGCTCTCTGAAGGCGTCTGCGACGACATAGACAGCGGCGGGGTGCTTGACACATGGGTGCCGTTCCAGAGATGAAATGCAGCATGATTCAAGCTCAAGGCGGCTATTTTTCATCCGGCCTATAGGGAAAGGTATTTAAACTATTTGCTACTACTATATGGTAAACTATAGGTAGAAAATGAGACTCAGAAACGTTCTTCTGGCTGCAGCGGCAGGCGCTTCGATAGCCTTGCTTACACCGAAGTTCATGGTGAGCGACAATCCCATCAGGGGACAGAGGCCTGTCCAGCAGCAGGCGGAAAAAGCTGAAACAGGAGAGGAAAACCAGTTCGTTCTGAGGGTATTTCCGGGTTATGAGGATCCTGTTTATTCGGTCCATGACAGCATGTTTGCCAGATATGCGGATTTCTGGAACAGGGCATACCGGCATGAGAATGGCTTCAGGCAGAAGGATCCCAATCTCTTCAAGGCCCAGTCTCTTGTAGAATCAGGCGGCAGAAAGCACCTTTATGCGTGGCTGAAAGATCCCATGCAGATATCGAACGAGGGTGATTATGCCCTGGGTGTGCTCTCCGGCAGGCTAAAAAGGGAATGCAGCGTCCCTGAAGGCGGCTACCCTGAACTTTGGGATGTCCAGCCCGCCCCGATGGAAGATGGAAAATGGCAGTATGATGAGGACATGACGCCTGAAAAGAGCATAGAATTCGGGATAAGATGGGACGTCCAGAAAGGCTCCATTTTCGATAAATACTGCAGAATAACCGGCATGAGAAGCGACAGGGAGATGCTCAGCAGGTACAACGGCGGAGGCGATCCTAGGTATCTGGAAAAGATAGAGAGGATTTACGGCCCCCTGGACAGATAGTCACCATGCCATTATCCTTACCGTCACCTGTTCCCCTGTTTCGTAGAGGTTCCCTTTGAACTCCCTAGAGAAAACGTCCCTGTTTTCTGGCAGGGATGGCCCGTACGCTCTGCTTTTGTTTCCCTGTGAAATTTCAATCCTGAAGTCAGAGGCTCCCAGCTTCCTCTTCAGATCCTGATAATCAGATGAAAATATTTTATCCATCTTAGCCTTTGAGAATTCGGTCCGTTTTTCCTGGAGGAGAAGGGCGGCAGGGCTTCCGCCTCCGGCCTGCAAAGCAGGACTGCAGCCGCCGGATGTGCCGTTGGCTACCGATATCCTGTACCTGCTGGCTGATGAAACAGCCGTCCAGTAAAGCTTCCCATCGGAAACCATGCAGCTCACACTTCTCCCATCCGGATCGGATACCTTCACAGAATCTGGATGAGGATTGAAAGGGAGGGTAACGTAGAGGAGCCCGATGCCTCCGTTTTCCACCACTGCCGGCATTTCTATTATCTCCGCCTTCATTCCGTTCAGGATGGCCGAGAAAGATGCATCAGGGGAAGTCTCAAGCTTCATGTCGAAAAAAGAGGTGTA
>CAYJTA010000127.1:0-3418 GCA_964372825.1 uncultured archaeon
CCGTAGAGACCGCTAACGATGCCCTGAAGCAGAAAATAATCTCCCAGGCAGGCTGGCAGCCAGGCTGGACTCCAGGCGGTCCTGTATGCGGGAATAATGTTTGTGAAACAGGAGAGACATTCGCCTCCTGCCCTTCTGATTGCAAATGCGGAAACAATGTTTGTGATTCCGGGGAAACTAATTCAAACTGTCCTGCTGATTGCCCTTCTGGTCCTGTATGCGGAAATGGTGTAAAGGAAACTGGGGAAGTCTGCGATACCAATGACCTTGGTGGTCAGACATGCCAGTCAAAGGGCTTCACTGGAGGGACACTGAAATGCTCCCCAAACTGCCAGGGCTTTGACACATCAATGTGCACAACAGGCATAGCAGGGGAAGTAAAGGTTGCATTCATTGGGGACCAGGGTCTGCAGGGCAGCACCAGAAAGCCAAGAGATGTGCTCACGCTCATAAAAAACCAGGGAGCAGAGTTGGTTATCCATAACGGGGATTTTGACTATCAGAATGACCCGACTGCATGGGACCAGCAGATCACTGACATATTGGGTACAAACTTCAGGTATATTTCTGTTTTAGGCAACCATGATGATGCAGTATGGACAGGAGCCAACGGATACAAGTCAAAGATATCCGGCAGGATAGACAGGCTTACAGATGTCACATGCACTGGGAATATTGGGGAGCAGTTTTCCTGCACATACAAGGGCATATTCTTCACACTTGCCGCGCCAAACTTGTTGGGACAGACAACTGCAGGGGCAGGCGGCTTTATCAGAACCCAATTGCAGCAGTCAAGCGCAAAATGGGAGGTCTGCGGCTGGCACTACAACCAGCACGACATGCAGCCTGGAGGAAAGACCAATCAGGCAGGGTGGGATGTGTATGATGCATGCCAGGATGAGGGGGCAATCATCACAACAGCCCATGAGCATTCTTATTCAAGGACAAAAACACTGACCAATGTAGGAAACAGCGGGGCTGGTCACGGTGCTACAGGAACATTCAATACAATGGAAGTCACCAAGGGAAAGACATTTGTCCTTGTTTCCGGGCTTGGCGGGGTTAGCTGGAGGAGTTTTGAGTGCAGCACCCACAATGATGACACATGGTGGGCATCTATTTTCACGCAGAACTACCACCTGAAGAATGGGGTTCAAGTAGGAGGGAAAGATTGCGGCTGCACAGCAGAAACATCCACATGCGCTGCAAACCCGAACATGGATTATGGAGCCCTGTTCATAACATTCAATTACCAGGGCGACCCGAACAAGGCAAGGGGGCAGTTCATAACAGTGGACAATTATGTTGCTGATGAGTTTGACATACTCCTAACACCTGTCACAGGCTGCACTCCAGGACAGACAAGGTCCTGCACAACAGGGCAATCTGGAATATGCTCAGCAGGCACAGAGACCTGCAGCTCAACAGGAACATGGGGAGTCTGTGACAGGAATAATGACCCTGGAACAGAAACATGCAACAGCTTGGATGATGACTGTGACGGTCAAATAGATGAGGGATGTGCTGGGGCATTGAATTATTATTCTTTTGAGGCAGAGAATGGGACACTGAATACTGCAGTAATGGAAACAATAAATGATGCTTCATCTTCTGCAGGAAAATACATAAGACCCAGGTCCACAGTAGCAGCATCAACTGCGCCAAAGGCAGATGCTACATACAGCGTTAATATTGCCAGTGCTGGGGATTATTATCTTTGGTTCAGGATGAGTGGTCCTACTGCTGCCAATGATGCGCTTTACATAGGGTTTGACAACAGCTACACAAGGGTATTCCCTACTGCAACAGCAGTATACCAGTGGATTAAAGTTCCAGTAAGCACAGGATCAGCTGACTTCACACACTCACTGACTGCAGGGGCGCATATAATTAATCTGGGATATGGGGAGCCTCTGGCTCAGGCTGACAGGATAATAGTTACAAATGATCCGAATTATGTGCCTACTGGCACTGGGCAGTTGCCTGGTTCATGTGGAAACAGCGTATGTGATTCTGGGGAAACCACTGCTACCTGTCCTGGTGATTGCCCTCCAGTATGCGGCAATAATATTTGTGAATCAGGGGAAACTGCAACTTCTTGTCCAAGCGATTGCGGTCCAGCATGCACAGATGTGGACAATGATGGATACAAGTTAGGCGGTGGGACATGCGGACCTGTTGACTGCAATGACAACAACCCTAATGTAAATCCTGGAAAGGCAGAAGTGTGCGGCAATAACCTGGATGATGACTGTGACGGTCAAATAGATGAGGGCTGCGCAGGCGGTTTCAGCTACTTCACTTATGAAGCAGAAGACGGAACGCTTGACGCAAGCATAATGTCTATAGGAACTGACGCAACATCCTCTGCAGGCAAATATATTTATCCAAAGGCAGGCTCAGGCAATTTAGCCTGCGGCTCAACAGGGGCAAAGGCAACATATTCAGTAAGCATAACCACACCAGGGGATTATCATTTGTGGCTAAGGCTGTTTGGACCAAGCACAACAAACGATGCCTTATGCAGCGGGTTGGATGGAGGCTCTGACAGGGTTTACCCTACCTTTACAGGCGCTTATGAATGGATAAGGGCAGAAGTCACGCACAATTCAAATGACTTCACCCACTCACTGACTGCTGGAACACATACAATTGGCATAAGCCATGGAGAGGAGCTGGCAAGGGCTGACAGGATAATCTTGACGAATGACCTTGTATTTGTCCCTACAGGTACAGGGGAAGTGCCTACAACTAACACATGCAGGCAGCAGAGCGGGGATGTATGCACAGCTCCTGACACATGCCCGGCAAGCCTGCTTACAGCAAGCGACACAGGCTTCTGCTGCTCTTCACAGTGCGTGGACAACAATAAAGGGGATGTAACAGATGACAGGATTACAAATGTTTTTGACCTGACCTTTGTCGGCTCCAGGTTCAATTTGAGGCCTGGTGATGTCAGATGGGATGAGAAGGCTGATGACTGCGCAGAAGATAATGTGATAGATGTCCTTGATTTGGATTGCGTGTCCAGCAATCTCGGCAAATTTTATTAGTTGGGATGATTATAGAAAATTAATGCCTTAGCGGGACAAAAACACACCCGCCATGCATGCTTGTTTCCAGACGGCCTTTCTTCTTGATTCCAAAAACAAGCTCCTGATACCACTGGCCTCCGACTGGGATCACAATTCTTCCGCCTTCCTGTAACTGCTCCACAAGCGCCACTGGAATTTCAGGACAGCCGCATGTGACAATTATTTTGTCAAATGGCGCTTCTTTTTTGTATCCTTTGCTCCCATCGCCTACAATTATTTCCACATTTTTTATTCCTTTATTTTTCAGGCTTGTTCTTGCATTTTCTGCCAGATTTTCATCAAACTCTATTGTATACATTTTTTTCACAAGCCTGCTTAGGATT
>CAYJTA010000128.1:0-1842 GCA_964372825.1 uncultured archaeon
CTCTCCACCTGATAGCCGATCCTTTCGAGGACAGCAGAGGCCTCCCATGCCACGAAGCTCTGGAGGGGGGAGAGGTCGACGGAGAGGTACATTATCAGGTAGAGGGGGATTGCCATTGCAAGAAGCCTTATGAGGAAAATGAGTGTGTCGAAGAGAGCCCTGTTTTTCTTGTCCAGCCGCTGAAACCGCCTGAGCATTATAAGTTTTAGGCTTCACTCACTTATGTCCTTTTCAGGCTTAGAAACTCAGTAAATCACTATCAATCTTGATATTCACAGGCTGTTCACGTCCTCTTCACGGCCTTCATCCTTTCCCTAGGAGAAGCACTCTTCAGGCCCATTATCGCAGATTTTATCCTCTCTCCCCTTCCCACAACCCTCTCGACTAGAGGCTCTATGGGGACTTTTATCCCCATGCTCCTCATCTCCTGCTCTATCTTGTTTATCTCGGGCCTTATCCTCTTGTAGGCGTAGAGGGCCGCTGACAAAGCGTCTTTTTGGTGGCTGCCCCTTGGCCTTATTTCCATCTCAGCTTTTTTTATCCTGCTCCCCTTTTCCCTCCTCCTGGGGTTCTCCTCGGGATAGACAAGCATTGCAGAGAATGCAGAGGCGATCTTCCCGACCTTTTTCGGCGGGGGATGAATATCGGATGCGATTATGAAAGGCTTCCCGGCATTGCTCACGGCCCTTATTATGTCGGCCCTGCTCATGTTCCTCGAGCTGAAGGAGAAAACGACGTTCCCATGGATGTCGAGGCATACTATGGCCGTTGTCGTGCCGGGGTCTATACCTGCTATGATTGGTTTGTCCATTGGAACCTCAAACAAAACCAATTAATTCTTGGATTCGAGATTAAAAAGCCGTTGAAGGGCCACAGGTTCATGAAAGCACCTAGCTAATTCTGTAAGGAGTTGCTACTACTATAGCATGAAAGAAATCAAAGATTATTGATAGTCACTACAAGTAAAATTAATTCTACTGATAGTACAGTAACAATAAAATAAAATAAAATCATCGCAAAATGCTGCAAGAAATTCAGACTGCTTCCAAGATAAAGTGAAACAACTAAAGAATCTGCATTTTCAGAAAGATATATAAACAGTCCTGTTATCGTTTTTCCGTTAACGCTTTTTGATTTATTTCATGGAAAAGGGTTAATACATTGTGTTGCAAAAAGGATTTAAGTCAGGGGAGGAATGTTAGGGATGATAAGGAATCTGGCCCTTTGCTCTGCCATCATCCTTGTTCTCTTTTCTTCAACTGCCCATGCCATCATAGTAGGCCCCTTCCTGCCGACGCCCCATGAGCAGGACGGCACAATGGGGATCCAGGGCGAATACAAGTCCGGCTTCCTCGTGATAAAGATCACCAACCCGTCCTACCCCGAAGTGCTGTACAATGAGTACATCTACATCCCGAAGGATTTCAGGAATGGCCGCACAGTCACTCTCTGGAACGGCAGCACTGTCTTCTTCCCCAATGGCACCAATATAGAGGTCACGCTTGGCGACGGCTTTGAGCAGACAGGCCAGGTCACAATGTATCCCGACTGGGTAGGCGACAAGTTCGAGAAGGGAATTGAGGAGGCCAAGAAGCTGATGAAGGTCATCGAGTATGCTGTAATCATAGGCAGCGCAAACCCTGCAAAGGCCGCAGTCATGGCGCGGGAGGCCGGCAGGAGGCCGGAGCTGGACATGATACTCCAGGCTTACAAGAACACTAGAGATAACTTGAGAGCTGCTGCTATGATTCATTTCACCAACATCTTATCGACATATCAGAAGCCTGATAATCAGCGTCCACTACAGCCTCCCACACCCCATTGGACACTCCCCCCATCCAG
>CAYJTA010000128.1:1852-3375 GCA_964372825.1 uncultured archaeon
GCCGCAGTCATGGCGCGGGAGGCCGGCAGGAGGCCGGAGCTGGACATGATACTCAAGAGCTACAAGGAGACAAGGGATGCGGCAAGGGGTAAGGCCATGGAGTACTTCACCGAAATACTCTCAACCCTCTACAAGCCCGGGTGGCAGCTCCCGATAGACAAATCACAGCCTTACTGGATACTTCCTCCATCCAGCGCCCTCGTAATCAAAATACCGGCAAGGCAGAAGGCAGGCAATCCGTCATTCAGCGTCATGCTGAAGGAGTACAGGGTGATGAATACCGGACAAAAACAAATAAGAAATGAGCATGATGAATTACTAAGATTGCAAACTATAGCAAAATTAATGAATCTTGGTCAATCACCAGGTTTCGATTTCCCCGAAATCAAGTTCAAAAGCGCCCAGACAGTGGATGCGATAACCCCATCAGTTGTGGTAAATGAAATCAAAGGCACCATGCCCAAGAGCATTGGCCGGCAGATATGGGACCTGTTCCATGCTGTTCTAGGGAGCATAACCATCCACCTCAAATTCGGAGGCAGCGACCTTGACATGAGGATCATCGATCCCGAGGGCAATGCATATTACGGCTCCCAGGCAGGTGAAAATGCGGAGGCGGTCACAATAAACAATGCAATGCCGGGAGACTGGAAAATAGAGGTGATAAACAGGGATGTCCCGCCTGAAGGCGAGCCTTACACTCTGACCATCCTCGAAAATGAAATCGAGCCTGATGCCCTTGACTTTGACATAATCAAAAAATTCCAGAGCATCAGGAAGAGGAAGGGCAGCCAGGAGTATTTCGGGACAATGGAGGTCAGGGTCAAGCCCACAGGCAAGGACATAGCCTATCTTGAAATAACCGATCCACTCAACAATTCAAAGGCCTTTGCCCCGAATGTCATTGCCAGCAACGGCAGCAAAGAGTTTAGCCTTCCAAAGGATGCGTATTCGCTGTCAGCCGATACGAAGAAGCTTTCAGTATCCATCGACATAACCAAAGGCATCCTCATAGAACAGGCGGGAAAGATGGAGAAGGCCTACAAGCTTGAAGGCGACTGGCATATCCTTCTGAGGTATTACGCCTACATGAATTTCAAGGGCGGACAAATAACTACAGAGACTAAAGTGAAGGGGATAAGCACCGACGGCTCATCGCTCACCAAAGGCGAGCTAACCAAGTTCGTACCGTAGGTCCCTTATGGCCTCATAGTCCTGATTTTGTATATAACCGGCAAGGTCGCAGAGTTTTTGTTGGTTGGTGAAATTATCCGCAAGAAAACCTAAATAAATTTTGTGAGTAATCGCATTTATATTGCCATAATTGTCTACCGTTTTTGAAAGAATTTCGCATTTTTGTTTATCTGTAGTCTCCTTAAGTTTATCACAATATACAAATAGAACAAGAGTTAGTTGTGATGATTTTGATTCAAGAATCGATCTAAAAAAGATGAGACTTGCTAATCGTTGTTTACTATCTTGGAGATCACAAGAATTTTTTAATTTTCCACGTTCCCATTCAT
>CAYJTA010000129.1:0-3363 GCA_964372825.1 uncultured archaeon
CATGGCAAACGTGATAGCCGGCATGTTCAGGGGCATATTGACAGGCCTTTTAATACTGATCCCTGCTGTAGCTCTTGCAGGCATGCCTGTCGCAAGCGTTTTCTGGACACTGTTCTTTCTCCTTCTCGTGTGTTTTGCTTTCTCATGCCTCGGGGTGATAACAGGCCTCTGGGCAAGTGATTGGGATGGGGCGAACAATCTGCTGACGTTTGTCATCACACCTCTTGCCTATCTGGGCGGCGTGTTCTATTCCATCGATATGGTCAGGGACATACCTATTCTCTACCAGCTCACACTTCTGAACCCCATCACATACATGGTCAACGGCCTCAGATATGGCCTCCTCGGCGTGTCTGAGGTCAATCTTATGTTCGGGACAGCGCTGATAGCCTTCATGTCCATAGGCCTGTTTGCAGTCTGCCTGAGGCTGTTTTCTACGGGGTGGAATCTGAAGAAATAGCGGCCCTCTGCTTCCCTCAGCCTTTTAAGCATTGCCGCCAATAGTCGGAATGGATATCACCCTTTCCCCCTCGAGCCTCTCCCTCCTTGAAGAGTGCAAAAGGTGCTTCTGGCTGCAGGTGAACAAGGGCATAAGGAGGCCTGAAGGGCCTTTTCCATCCCTGCCATCGGGCATGGACAGGGTGCTGAAAAATTATTTTGATGATTACAGGAAAAACGGCATGCTTCCGCCTGAGCTTAAAGAAAATGCTGAAGGCATCTTATTCCCTGATCTTGAAAAATTGAAAGAATGGAGGGACACCAGGAAAGGGTTAAGATATTCTGCCGGCAATGGCTTTGCGCTCATGGGAGCCCTTGACGACCTCCTTCAGGAAAGCGATGGCAGATATTCTCCCATTGACTTCAAAACCCGGGGGTATGCCCTCAAGGAAAACACCCACACATACTACCATCTCCAGATGGACATCTATTCATTCCTTCTGGAAAGGAATGGTTTACAGCAGTCTGGCCATGCATTCCTGATATTCTACCACCCGAAAGCTGCCGAGGAGAACGGGAAGGTTTCCTTCAATGTCGAGGTGGTAAGGATGGGCACAGAGCCTGCAAGAGGGGAGGCTGTGTTTTTTGATGGCATAAGCATGCTTTCAAAAGAGATGCCTGAAGCAAACAGCGAATGCGGGTTCTGCAGGTGGCTGGAAACGGTGAGGGGGCAGCTTTCAGCAAAGGAAAACCAGAAGCAGCTGGATGATTTTGAATTTTAGGCTCCGACTGCTATCCTTTTGGAAAGCATATATATCAGCCATCCAAAATCTCCCATCTGAATCTTTCAGGCGTTTTTATGGCATCCGTGGACAGAAAAAAGCTTGAGGCGAAGGTGAAGGAGATGTACAGGCTGGTGGCCGAAAACCCTAAAGGAAAATACCATTTTGAAATGGGAAGGAGGCTTGCTGAAAAGCTCGGCTATCCTTCCGCTGAGCTTGACAGGATACCATCACAGGCTATTGATTCCTTTGCGGGGGTTGGATACCATTTTGAGCTGGCCGGAATCAGGGAAGGGGAAAGCGTGGCCGACCTCGGAAGCGGCTCAGGCATGGATGCATTCCTTGCCGCCCTGAAAACAGGGAGGAAGGGAAAGGTTGCCGGTGCTGACATGACGGATCAGCAGCTTGAGAAAGCAGAAAAACTAAAGACAGCCTCGAATTTTGAAAATGTTTCTTTCAAAAAAGGCCATATAGAGAAGCTTCCACTAGAAGGGAACAGCTTTGATGTTGTGATGAGCAATGGAGTAATCAATCTCTCTGCCGAAAAGGAAAAGGTTTTCAAAGAAGCAGGCAGGGTGCTGAAAAAAGGCGGCAGGCTTGCAATCTCAGACATTGTCACGGAAAAAAAGCTGAATCAGGGAATCACATGCGATGCGGACCTGTGGGCCTCATGCATTGGCGGCGCCATGCAGATAGATGAGTGCAGGAAGGCCATAGAAAAGGCAGGATTCAGGATCGTTAATGTCAAGGAAAACAGGCATTATGAGTTCCTTTCAGAATCGGCAAGGGAAGCCAGCGTGGATTTCGGGGTGAAGAGCATCTCCCTGCTGGCCGAGAAGGTGGGCTGACGTGAGGGGAAAATTAAGGGCTGAATGTGGATTGCGCTGATCAAAATCACAATAAGGAGGTGAATATGACAGAAATAAAGGAAATCCTTAAAATGACCCAGATGTCAAAAGCCTCAATTGAAAAGTGCGCATCCTTTGTTCCCAAAGACAAGTGGGCATGGAGGCCTTCGGAGACCGCCAGAAGCGCTCAGCAGAGCATTGGCCATGCTGCAACGTCCGTACAGATGATGACAAAGGTTCTGAAGGGCGAGAAAATTGACTTCAGAGGCATGGACCACGGGAAGATGAGGAAGGCTGAGGAGAAACAGGCCAAGACCTTTGAAGAAGGCAAGGAACTGCTTGACAGGAGCTGGAAGGAATTCGAGGCCACAGTCAACAGGCTTTCGGCGGCAGACATCATGAAAACAGTTGAGATGCCATGGGGCAAGAGGACATATGCGGATATCGTGAAAGACACGGGCTGGGAGCTCAGCTACATCTTCGCCCAGCTTCAGTACCTGCAGACAATCTGGGGCGACCTTGAAGACCACTTTGCGATGTGAGAATTTTTGCTTCCGTTTTTTAGGAGGGGTTTCCCTTCCTCTTCCTAATTTTGTTTGCAGCCTGTTTTCCAACCTGCAGCGACAGACAATTATCTCTTAACGAACGCATCTGATTCTGCAAGCTTGAGCAAAGGGACGACAGCTTTCCTGACCCTTTCCCCTTCTGATGTAAGGGAATATTCCACCCTTGGAGGCCTTTCAGGGAAGCTGCTGCGTGCAACCAGATTATATTGCTCAAGCTCCTTAAGCCTCTCGGACAATGTTTTTTGGGTTATGCCAATCCTTCTCAGAAGGTCATTGAACCTCAGCGTGCCAAAATTGCCTATGGTAACTATGATGCTGAGTGTCCATTTCTTGCTGAGGAATGCAGCTGCTTTTTCAAGCGGCTTTGGGCAGTAGCCATTGCCCTTCATTCTGCATGCATTGGTTTCTGTTCGTAAACTGGTTTCTGGCATGAAACCGCCTTCCTTAAATATTTCCACATAATAGTATATAAAAGAAACTATTAAAATAGGGAGGTTGATATGGCAAAAAGAAGTCCGTGCTGCAGCGGGGGTGTTTGCCCGTCATGTGATTGCTGCATATGCATTTGTGCTGAGGATCTGAAGAAGGCCCTCTCGCCTGAAGCAAGAAAGCTGCTGATAAAGGCGCTTAGCTGAGTGGATTTATGGGGATAAAGGCCGCAATAAAGGGAATAGCATTAACCCTTTTCCATGAAATAAATCAAAAAGCGTTAACGGAAAAACGATAACA
>CAYJTA010000130.1:0-1101 GCA_964372825.1 uncultured archaeon
TCCGTTAACGCTTTTTGATTTATTTCATGGAAAAGGGTTAAAAGGAAAGTATTTAACTCATAGGGCTGATATTCTCCATATTGAGGTGGAATATGCCTGAAGTGAAAGTCTTTTCAACACCCACGTGCCCGTGGTGCCACAGGGCAAAGGAATTCCTGAAAAAGAATGGCATCAAGTTCAGGGATATAAATGTGGCCGAGGATGATGAGCAGGCCAGATACATGATCGAGAAGTCGGGCCAGATGGGCGTGCCTGTCATAGAGGTGGACGGCCAGATAGTCGTGGGGTTTGATGAGCCCAAGCTGAAGAAGCTGCTGAACATAAAGTAGCGAAGCCTGTCGGAAATATGCGATCTTGCGGCTTCTTCCTGTACAGAGGCTTATTAGAGCTAAATGTGGGCTGCACACATAATTGGATATGTCTTTTATCTGTGCTGCCCATGAATAAATGGCAGATGTTGCGGCATCAAATGATTTGCTGAATGGGGGTTATTGCAGATAATGCATACCTATCTGATCTGCTAGCGTCTATAGGCCTTGCGCCTTCCATTGCCTCTGAGGCCTGAAACAACAGGCAGACTGGCGAGCATCACCAATCCGGCAATGATTATCATGTTCCTCATGCCGTACATGTCGGACAGCATGCCGCCCAGCAGGGAGCCGAATATCTGGGAGAGGACGAAGCTGGATGAGAGCAGGCTGAAGGCCCTGCCTCTCTGGGAGGCCGGGACTGTTTCCGTTATATAGAGGCTTGCCCCCAGGTAGAAGCAGCTCCAAGCAAAGGCTATCATGATCTGGGCCGCAATTATCCAGTAGATGTCTGCTGCTGCGGCGAAGACAAAAAAAGTTGCAGCTGACATTGCTGTGCCGAAAGTGAAGAGCTTTATCTTGTCCCATTTCTTTGCCATCTTTCCTATTGCCATGAAAAAGAGAGGCTGAAATAGCATGTTTACGGCATAGAGGGAACCTATCAGGAAAAAATTGTCAGAGACGAAATAGGTGAGGTAGATGGGGAAGATGGCCCAGAGGGAATAGGCTGCAGCATGCCTTATCACAACAGCAAGGAAAAGAGGCATTTGGCCTGTGATTTTTGCTTGCGTCT
>CAYJTA010000130.1:1111-3357 GCA_964372825.1 uncultured archaeon
CTGCTGTCCTTTATGAAAAAATATGCTATCGCCGGTATGGTAAGGGAGATGAGGCCGGCAGCCAGGAATGAGGGCCGCAGGCCTAAGGTGCTTGCCAGCCAGCCGATGGTGAAGCCTGCTATCGCCCAGCCGAAGGAGATGAATGCATTGAGCTTCCCCATCCGGGCTGATATGCTGTCTGCAAAAACAGAGGTGAAGAGCGCTGTTGCAAGGGGCGTGACTGCATACGCCAGGCCTGTCAGTATCCTCAGCATCAGGAGATCAGTGAAGGAGCCTGCGAAATAGTAAAGGAGTGTCAGGATGGGGAAGAGCAGGCTCCCTGCAATTATAAAGCGCCTCCTCCTGTTTGTCCTGTCGGATATATGGCCTATCAGGTATGAGGAGGCTATGAAGGCGGCGGAAAATACAGATGTCAGAAGCCCTATCTCTGCCAGGCTCATGGAAAGCTCTTTCGCAAGGAGGGGAAAGAGGAGGTTGATGGAGAACATCCAGAAGCCTGACAAAAGGCCTATGGCATAGAATGCTGCCGCTTTGTGGTGGCCTTTTTCCAGGGGCATGATAAGATTAATAAAGTCTGCTCCAAATTTAAAGAGGCTTATGAAAATGCATGTCTTTCTTATTATTGGAATAGTTGTCCTTTCAGGGTGCATTCAGCAAGAGAAACAGGAAAAAACAGATGATCAAAAGGATCAGACAAAAACAGACAGCGGCGAGATAAGCTTTGCCACAGAGGACGGCTTTCTCATATACGGGACATATTATCCCAAAGAAGGCGGCAGACAGATAATACTGCTTCACATGCTTTCGAGGGATAGGCACACATATGATAATTTCGCAAAGATCCTGAACGAAAAATACTCTGTCCTTTCGATTGACCTCAGGGGGCATGGCCAGAGCATAACCAGCAGCAGCCTGAGAAAAACCAGATGGGAGGAGTTTTCGGATGATGATTTCAGGGACATGGTGAAGGATGTGAAGGGAGCCAAGGATTTCCTCATTTCGAGAGGGGTTGATGCAAGCAATCTTGTGATTATTGGGGCTAGCATAGGAGCCAATACTGCTTTGAGCTATGCTTCAGAAGACAGTGATGTGAAAGCTGTTGTGCTTCTCTCCCCTGGATTGGACTATAGGGGCATTGGAACAGAGGAGCCTATGAAAAATTACAGAGGAAAAGTCCTGATAATGGCAGGGGAAAGGGACGCGGAATCTGCACAGGGCAGCAGGAAGCTGAAAGAAATTGCAGGGGACAGGGCTGAGATGAAAATTTATTCAGGGGATGAGCACGGGACAGAGCTGCTGTTCAGATACGGCACCAATGACGTGATCCTGGGATGGCTGGAAAGGATAGAGTAATTTCTTACCGGCCAAAAGGCACCCAAGTGTCAGGTATGCCGTCGCTGTCTATGTCGTCGCAGACGCCTTCGGCCGCTGGCCTGCATGCGTTTGCGCAGCATTCCTCTCCTGTGGAGCAATCCTCATTCGCTTCGCATGATTCGCCTTCGCCCGATGCAGCAGCAGCGGAAAGAGAAAGCGCCAATACATTTATCTTTGGCTTGCCGCAGGGCTGCTCACTGTAGGCCAGTCTCAGCATCCTGTCGTTCCTGTCCACTATGGACACGCATTCAGCTGATTCTCCGGCTTCAAGCTCCCTGTCGTCGCATGCCATCTTGATTTCTTTCCCCCTGGCTGTCAATTTGCCTATGGATGCTTTGCCATTGCCATTGTTTGTGATCACAAGCCTTGCCAGCCTTTCGCTTCCTTCAGGCGGGCCTGCAAAGGACTGGATGTCGAGGCTGGCCTCTGTGGGCTCTACGACCTTGAGCTTTTTCCTGAATTTGATTGCGCCTATCCTGTACAAATCATCTTCAGCGGAGAAGTTCCTGTTTATACGCCAATCGTTATTGTCCATTGCCTGAATATTTTCAAAGTTTTTCACGTTGCCTCCAGGCCCAAGGACCACAATGGCGGGAGTCTGGAGCTTCCATATCTTTTCCGAATTTGTTGCCTCTCCGTAGATGTACAAGAAACAAAGCACATCAGCTTCTATATCAACTTCGTCTCCCTCTGATGCATATGATCCCGGATTGAATGCCGTGGAATCTTTTTGCCTGAAGCTGCAAACAACATTGCTTCCTCCGTAGAAGGAGGTCCGAGAAACAATATCAAGCTTGGAGCAGGATTCTTTGGACGCATGTATACCTTTATCCCGAACTCATCGAGAAACGGCTCATCCGCCCAAGGAGCCG
>CAYJTA010000131.1:0-3325 GCA_964372825.1 uncultured archaeon
GCGGAGACCCGGGTTCGAATCCCGGCAGGGGCGCTTTACAAGGAAATACGTAATCTATCGCCTCTCTTTCAGCTTTTCTAGCAGTCTGCATATCCTCTCCCAGTGCCTGCCTTGCCAGTAAACCTTATTGCATGCTGAACATGCCCAGAAATTGTCCTGCAGCCTGTAGACCTTTTCAGGAATCTGTTCTTTGTAATCTTCTTTTCTAATGATATAGAGATTGCTGTTGCATAATGGGCAAAATATTTTTTCAGGCTCTTGAGGTATCTTCAGCCTGATTTTGAATTTTCTTGCTTCCTTAATGAGCTCAAGAAGCTGGCCTTCGACATCTGTTTTCGTGAGCAGAATTCCTTTGGATTTCCTTGCAAGCTCCCTGTCTCTTGAAACCACTATTCTTCCTGATTTCTTTGAGTGCTCAATAATGCCTTTGTCGCCCACTCCAAGCTGCCTAGAATAGAGGACATCATATCCTATTATCCGCAGCCATCTGGTGAGTTTGCCCAGCATGTCGTCTGTAAGAAACTTTGGCTCCATAGGCAGGTTCTCCTAGACTGCTATAGTTCTAGGCCTTTATCCCCAGAAACCCCAGCCCTGCTATAAACAGGAAGCCCAGTATGACCGCAGCGACCACCTTTATGTTGAACTTCCTGTGTGACTCTGCCAGAAGATCTCCTACACCGATATATATGAGGGCGCCTGCAACAAAGGCAAGGACTGACTTGTGGAATTCGGGAGGTATGTACAGGCCTGTGATGCTCCCTATGGGATACAGCACTGCTCCCAGAACCAGAGGCAGAAGCATCCTGTTCCTGCTGTACTTCAGGTTCTTCATTATTGCCGCTGCTGTTATGTCCTGGGGTATCTCATGCGCAATGACAGCCAATGTCAGAACTACTCCGAGAGGCGGGGAGGCCAGATATGCTATTGTTATCCCTATACCGTCAACAAAGTTATCGAGGGCCATGCCCACCACTGATACGCCTGAAAGGTGGTGCACCTCACACTCCTCTTCCCCGCAGGAGTGTATCATTATCAGCTTCTCTATAAGGTAGAATACGAAAAAACCGGAAGCAAGGACAAGCCCGGTTGCTTCTATCTGCGCCTCAGGTATGATGTCCAGAAATGCAGTCGAGATTACTATGCCCGAGGAGAGTGCTATGATGTACCTTGTGCCTTTGATGTTGTATTTTATTGATAGAAGGCTCACTATCAGGGCTATCAGTCCGGCAGCTGCTGCCAGCACAATATAGTACATACTCACTAATGGCTGGCGATTATATAAAAAGCTGCTTAGGGAGGCCTGGGAGGCTTTTCGTCAGGGTCGCTGCTCTCCCCCTCTACCTGAACCTTGCCCCCTGCATCAGTGAAGCTGATGGTTGTCACCCTGCTGCCTCTTGCTGCATCGTATGACATCGATTCTATTATCTCAGGCTTCAGCAGGTTTTCCACATCCCCTTTGTCTGCATCAAGCGTTCCTCTCAGCACATAGCAGTTGAAATCCTCTCTGAGCTTTCTCGTCTTCTTGTAGCACTCCTCTATAAAGCCTGCAACGGCCTTGGCATTGAAGGAGGCGCTGGTTCTTGTCTCTGTCTGCGGCTTTTCTGGGGCAGGGGTGGGCGTAGGCCCTATCGGCCCGCTGAAAAACCTGAAAATATAGGCAACAACTACTCCGACTACCAGAAGTATTATTATGAATGTTATTACGGTCTCCAAACTCATCTGGGCCATAGCTCATCACAAAAACGAAGGGCTTTTGTCATACAGGAGTAAAAAGCCTCATGCATAACTTTAATTTACCCGGCCCGCTATAAATGCTTTAAATGGCGAAAAAAAGCGGCAGAAAAAAAGTAAGCTTGCCTGAAGCTCCTGCATTGCCCAAATGGAAAATAAAGGAGTCACATATAGTTTTATTTCTTCTCATCCTTGCCCTTTCAACAAGGCTGCCGTTCCTTGAATATCCCCCGTATGTGGTTTTTGATGAAACTCATTTCGGAAAATTTGTTTCAGGATATTTCACGGGCAGGTTTTTCTTCAATCTCCACCCTCCCCTTCCGACCTTCCTGATTTACATGCCCGCAGCTATTGAAGGATTCAGACCGGGATTTGATTTTGCCTTTGCTGCCAAGTATCCAGATGATATACCCCTTTTCGCTTTGAGGATCATGCCAGCAATTGTCGGCAGCCTCCTTGTTCCTCTGGTATACGTTCTTGGCAGGCAGTTGTCGCTCTCGAGAAAGGCTGCATTCCTAGCCGGCATGATGATCCTTTTTGACAATGGCTCAGTGTCCATTTCAAGGTTCATTCTGATCGATATCTTTATTCCATTCTTTTCTCTTCTGGCACTCTGCCTTTATTTCGCCGGGAAAAGGTATGATGGCTGGAAGAGCTGGCTCTTCCTTGCAGGTGCTGCTGCATCTGCAGGTGCTGCAGTTTCATCCAAATGGTCTGGCCTTGCTGTTGTGGCTTTTCTTATCCTTCTGGAGCTTATACAGAACAGGAAATGTATAATGGTCACGAAAGCGAAAAGGCTTGCAGTCCTCCTGCTTGTTCCCGCGGTTGTTTACACTGCTCTCTTTGCTGTCCATCTTGCCCTCCTCTACAGGTCGGGTGAAGGCGACCCTTTCATGTCCGAGGGCTTCAAAAGGACGCTTGAAGGCAGCCTAGCAAGGAATGATGCCACGCCCTTAGGCATGGCTGAAAAGATAGTCGAGCACCAAATAGCCATGTGGAACGGACATTTGGGCATAAAGGACAGCCATCCGTACGCAAGCAGGTTTTACACATGGCCCATCATGTACAGGCCTATCTACATGTGGGCAAACAATGGAGCCCATATCTACATGCTGGGCAACCCTGCTGTCTGGTGGCTTGCTTTGGTATGTCTCATTGCAGCGTTCTCATTCCTGAACCCTGTGCTGAATTCGGACAAGGCCGTCAAGGAAAGAAAGAATGCCATCCTTATCATGCTTGCCTTTTATCTTGTGAACTTCCTGCCGTTTATATTGATAAATAGGGTGGCCTTCATCTATCATTATTTCACCCCCTTCATCATCTCCATAATTGTAGCCGCCATGGTTCTGGACAATATCCTGTTTTCAGGTAAAAACAGGTACGGATTCGCTATCTATGTGGCCATAATAGTCATTATAGCGATAACATTCCTTTACTTTTCCCCATTGACATATGGCTTTCCGCTGACGAATGACGAATTGAACGCAAGGATGTGGCTGCCGAGCTGGAGGTAAATTTATTTATTTTTTCGCATAACTAACTTAACTTTGACGGTTTATAAGCCACCCCAGAATATCCCTCACCTCCCCGACTG
>CAYJTA010000132.1:0-3163 GCA_964372825.1 uncultured archaeon
CTTCAACACCCTGACGAGAAAGAAGGAAACGTTCAGGCCTCTGGAAGACAAAAAAGCGAAACTTTACACATGCGGCCCCACAGTATACGATTTTGCGCATATCGGCAACTTCAGGGCCTATATTGCCCAGGACCTCCTGAGAAGGTACCTCACCTACAAGGGATATGCTGTAACCCATGTAATGAACCTGACCGATGTGGACGACAAGACAATCAAGGGCTCGAGGGAGAAGGGAACCAGCTTGAAGGAGTATACTGAATTTTATACAAGAGCCTTTTTTGAGGATCTGGAAAGACTGAACATCACAAGAGCAGACATCATCTGCAAAGCGACAGAGCACATAAAAGAGATGGTCCAGCTTACAAAAAAGCTGCTCGAAAAAGGAATAGCCTATAAAGGAAATGACGGGAGCATCTATTTTTCTATTTCAAAATTCCCGGATTATGGAAAATTCGCAAATCTCGACCTGTCAGGACTGAAGCCAGGCGCAAGAGTAAGCCATGACACATACACCAAAGAAAACATATCCGATTTCGCACTGTGGAAGGCCTATGACAAGGACGACGGCGACGTCTTCTGGGAGACGGAGATAGGCAGGGGGAGGCCCGGCTGGCACATAGAATGCTCGGCCATGAGCATGAAATATCTGGGCGGGACCTTTGACATTCATGCAGGAGGCGTTGATCTGATCTTTCCGCACCATCAGAATGAGATAGCCCAGTCGGAAGGAGCGACAGGCAAACCTTTTGTGAGATACTGGCTGCACAACGAGCATCTTATAGTGAACGGCCAGAAGATGTCAAAAAGCCTCGGGAATTTCTACACTTTGCGCGACCTTGCAAAGCACGATCCAATGGCCATAAGGTATGCCCTTCTGGCGACCCATTACAGGCAGCAGCTCGATTTTTCCTTAAAAGCAATTGAACAGGCTCACGCTTCTGTTGAAAAACTGAGGGAATTTTTAAGAAACCTGAAGAATGCTCGAGGGACAAAAGCAAATGATATCAGGAACACAATAGAAAAGGCAAAAAAAGATTTTGAAAAAGCAATGGACGATGACCTGAACATCTCAGAGGCCTTGGCCGCTGTGCACGATTTTGTGAAAGAAACTAATATCTCCCTCTCTGAGGGAAAACTAACAAACGAGGATGCAAAAGCGATATATGAGCTCATGCTTTCCCTTGATTCTGTTTTAGGATTAAGGCTCAGCGAGACCTCTGAGGAATGGAAATCGATAGACTTCGCCTCCGACTGGCTCAGAAAGATGATAGCCGAAAGGGAAAAATTAAGGAAGGAAAAGAGGTTCAAGGAAGCCGATGAGATAAGGAATAAAATAAAGGAAAAAGGCATAATTGTTGAGGATACTGAGCAAACTGTAAGGTGGAGAAAAGCATAGCTCATATCTTCCCGAAGAACTGCAATGCACCGCCTATGACCACAATTACCAAGGCCGCAACAGCAAGCATAAGCACGCCAGTGTCCGCTGTCACTTCAGCACATTTTTCCGGGCATGGCCCGCCGCAATCGACTCCTCCTTCATCGCCATCCTTGATACCATTGCTGCACTTTTCGGAAGGGCAGTTCTCATCTGTCTGTCCATCGCAGTCGTCATCAACGCCATTCCTGCACATCTCCTCCTGAGGCCCCACAGGCTGGCTTACTGTGTCCCATATCCCCATTTCGCATACCTGCTCACCCTTCCTGCATGCCCCCACATCCTTTCCCCCGAGGCTCCGCCTATCTCCTTCCATGCAGCAGCCTCCGATCTCGTCTATCTGGCCGTTGCAGTCATTGTCAAGCCCGTCGCATATTTCAGGCTGCGGTGTGCCTCCATTGAAACACTGGCAGGCAGCCTCCAATTTGCTTTTTGCCCCTCCGATGTCATCCACTATGCCATTGCAGTCATCGTCTCTGTTATTGCATACCTCCTGGCCGCCTTTGTATCCGCCCTCGGTCACCCACCCTCCCTTCACGCAGACCTTCTTCCTTATGCCGCATTCCCCTGCAACAGGGGGCAGCAGCTCTTCCCTGCCGTCCATGCACACAATGCAGCCGGGCAGAGGCCTCTCAGGGTTTGAAGGATCGAGCTCATCCGTCTCGTCTGTCTTCCCGTCGCAGTCATCATCAAGCCTGTTGGCGCACACTTCCTTGAGCTGGCCTATGGAGACATTGCCCTTGCACACGACATCGCTCCCATCAGCGCTGCACGCCCATACGCCCCTGCACACGCTTCCTGCCCAGTCATTGCAGGAAGAGCCGAAAATCTTTCCCGGAAGGACAAAATTCTCGTCAGCCCTGCCGTCGCAGTCATTGTCTTTCCCATCGCACTTCTCCGGCGCAAAGGGATATGAGGCAGGGCTGGAATCGTCGCAGTCCTCGAAATTGCAGTAGCCGTCGCCATCTGAGTCGGTGCACGAGGATATTGTGGCCCTTGCAGAGGCAAAACTTAAGTCTGAGAACCTTACCCATGCCTGCGCCACAAAGGTCTTGGAGGCATTCGTGATGCTGTACACATGCGGCATCTTCCGGCTGATATTGGCAGAGGTGCATGAAAACTCTATGCCGCACACCTCAGCGATGCCGCTCCTGTCGCCGAAATCGAGATATGCGCTGCCTACGCTGAGCCTGCCTGTGCCCCTAGGGAACGATATGCTGAGATTGACGTGCATTCTGGTATTATTTGCAACCTTGTCTGTGACATTAAGGCCCACCGCAGGCATTACAGCCACATCATCTGACGCATAGCCCGAAGAGCCCAGCGCATCCGTAACAGTCAAGGTGACAGTATATCTGCCGGGAATCCCGTAAAAATGGGTAGCTGTCCTGCCTTCTCCCTGTATCTCATCTCCGAAATCCCACTCATAAATTTCGATGGGAAAGTCAGGGTCAGAGGAATAGCTGTTGCTGGCGTCAAAGAATATGGAATCGCCGGCAAGCGGCCTCGCAGGGATATAGGTGAAATCCGCTGCAGGAGGCACTGTCCTTCTCCTGCATCTGTCGCCGGTGCAGATCATATCTACTCCCTGGCCAGAGCAGTCGATTTTTGTCGAGGCATTCCTGTTGCTGGAGCAGTGCCGCTCTGTCAAAAACCTTGTGTCCAGGCAGGTGTCAAAGAGCTGCCCCCTCACATCTGTGCCGGAAACCATCCCCCTGACAAGCGGGT
>CAYJTA010000133.1:0-3143 GCA_964372825.1 uncultured archaeon
TATAAGAAGCAAGGGGTAGAATGGGGACAGAATGTCACCATGTGAATTTTTGTTTTGTAATCAATAGCTTCGGGGCTAATGGACATGGAAATTCCCTTCAAATAACAGTCAATCCTTGCCTGTCGTCTCTTTCCTCACCCACCCGTACCCCTTCTCCTCAAGCTGCCTTGCAAGCTCCTCCCTGCCTGACTTCACTATTCTCCCGTCCATCATCACATGGACGAAGTGGGGCCTGATATAATTTAATATCCGATTGTAGTGGGTTATTATCAGAACACCCATATCCCTGTTTTGGCTGAAGATCGTATTGACGCCGTCTGAAACAATTTTCAGCGCATCTATGTCAAGGCCTGAATCCGTTTCATCTAGAACAGCTATCCTTGGTTCAAGGAGAGCCATCTGCAATATCTCACATCTCTTCTTCTCCCCGCCGGAAAAGCCGTCATTCAGATACCTCCTTATAAAATCCTCATTGAAGCCAAGAAGGTCCATCCTTTCTTTCAGTAATTTCCTGAATTCAGTCAGAGGAATAGCATCATTCTCCTTTCTACCTTTGCCCTTGACCGAATTGTAAGCAAGCCTGAGGAAATTGAAAAGGCCCACCCCAGGCACGGCCTGAGGATACTGGAAGGCAAGAAACAGGCCTTTTTTTGATCTTTCATCTGGACTCATCGCAAGCATATTTTCACCATCTAGCAACACCTCTCCACTATCAATCTTGTAGCCGGGGTGGCCCATCAGAGCAAAACTGAGGGTTGATTTCCCTGAACCGTTTGGCCCCATCAGGGCGTGTATCTCGCCTTGCCTTACAGTCAGGCTTATCCCTTTGAGAATCTGCCTTCCCTCTATACTCGCACACAGGTTCCTTATTTCAAGCACTGACATAAGCAAATGTCCATACAGTTTTATTTGTCCAAGGCCTTAAAACGCCTCCAATTCTGATGCTTTCCTTTTTGTTAGTGGTTTATTAGGAAACCGATAAATATATAATAGAGCTCTATGAAGCTGCTCTCAATATCAGTAATTTTGATTTCAGTTCTTGCAGCTGCCGCTTTTGCGGACGGGCATGAAGAAGCAGGAGAGATCCAGGGAAAAACAGGCCTCCCCTTCGATCCGAATTCGCTGATTACGATAGCCTCAGCAATCACTTTTGCAATCATAGGAATCTCTATATACCTCAGGAACAGGCTCCCTGATTCCCTGAAGAAGGCCTTTTTCATAATCATAATCATTTCCGTCTCCATCTCGACAATATACCTTGCAGGGGCAACAGTGCTGGCAAACATGTCCTCTGCGGCCGGAGGGCCT
The DNA here is from genome assembly GCA_964372825.1 of uncultured archaeon. GTDB lineage: Archaea > Aenigmatarchaeota > Aenigmatarchaeia > QMZP01 > QMZP01 > JACPNN01. Next base: position 1,309 of record CAYJTA010000133.1, read on the forward strand.
GTCCACTGGCATGCTGATTATGAGATATGGATATGTGGACAAAAAGTTCTTCTCCCTGAGCCCGAGAACCTAGAAAACAGGGTGGGGACAGGCACGCTTCACCACCACAATGAAGGGGATGAAGAGGCAAGGCATGGTATCTACAGGATCCACATTGAAGGCGTTGTGGCAAACCTGGAAGAAGTCAACCTTGGCCATTTCTTCGAGGCCATAGGAGGCCAATTCACCCATGATTCCATCAGAATACCACAGAAAGACGGCTCTGTTCTGGAATATAAAAACAGGGATCTGTGCCCTGACGGTAAAGAAGGCATGCTGAATATATATGTCAACGGCGAACTGAACGAGGAGATGGACGAATATGTGATAAAGCCATATTCTGAAGTTCCTCCAGGCGATTTCATCAGGATTGTATTTGGAAGCCTTCCAGAAAACGGACAAGAAAATAATGAGGGAGGGGAAAAGCATGGTTGAAGCAAATTTGCCAACACTCGGTATCGTGACCATAACAGCCTTAATCGATTCAATAAACCCCTGCGCAATAGGCGTGCTTATCCTGCTCATCTCCACGCTTCTGGCCTCGGCAAAGATGAAGCATCAGATACTGAGGATAGGCCTCATCTATATCAGTGCTGTCTATCTGGCCTACTTCTCTGCCGGCATCGGCCTCACCCTTTTCTTCAGCAGCATACCGCTTGTCATAGCCGAATACATATCGATAGCAGTTGGAGCGGTAATAATAGGGATGGGCCTGATAGAGCTGAAGGACTTCTACTGGTACGGCCAGGGCTTCAGTCTGGCAATAAGCCCTGACAGGGCCAAGCAGATACATGATTATACGAAAAAAGTAACACTGTCCGGAGTAATTTTCCTTGGGGCTTTTGTTGCGCTTGTGGAGCTCCCCTGTACCGGAGGGCCATATCTTGCAATAATAACAGTATTGAAGGAAAGTTTCAATCTCAATGCAGTTCTTCTGCTTGCCTATTATAATGTAATTTTCGTGCTGCCGCTGATAATTATCCTCCTGATGGTCTACACAGGCACAAAGGTCCAGTACCTGAAGCAGTGGAAGCAGCAGAACAGGGGGTATATGCGTCTGCTGGCAGGCCTTCTGCTGATACATCTCGGCTGGCTGCTGATGCTGATAGCGAATGGAACGATAAATCTGGGGTGAATGCGATATCATGAAAATCCATCTTGTGAAAAGGAAAGGCCATCTGGAGAAGTTCGACGAGAGGAAAGTCTATGCGAGCTGTTATGCAGCCTGTTTGTCAGGCCACCTCAAGAAGGAGAGGGCCGAGAAGATTGCAGCATCTGTGACAAGAGACGTCAACAAATGGATCAAGGACAGGAAGCAGGTAAGCTCGAATGACATCTTCAGGCTGGTGATACAAGCGCTGAAGAAACATGACCGTGAGATAGCTTTTCTGTACGAAACCCATAGAGATGTATCTTAAGTCGTGTTTTTTATTCCAAGCTCCAAATCTAACCCATGCTCTCCAAAACCCTTGAAGTGTCGACAGCCTTCCTCCTCCACAAAGGCAAGGTCCTTCTCCTCAGGAGAAGCCCAAAGGTCGGGACATATCAGAACAAATGGGCCGCAGTGTCGGGCTATGTGGAGAGGTTCGAGAAGCCGCTGGAGACTGCTCTGAAAGAAATATATGAGGAGACAGGCCTGACTCTTAATGAGATCAAATTGCTGAAACAGGGCGAGATAGAGGTGGAGGATAAGGAGCTTGAAACAAGCTGGAAGATCAATACCTTCCTTTTCGAAAGCAAAACAGACAAATTCAGGATAAACTGGGAGAACAAGGAGGCCAAATGGGTGAGGCCTT
>CAYJTA010000134.1:0-3083 GCA_964372825.1 uncultured archaeon
ACATCCACATTGTCGCCGCATATCGCGCAGTAGCTCCTGTTCTTGAATTCATCATGTATGACAATCAGGCCGCAGTTCTCGCAGACAGGCACAACTGTCTTGTCAGAGTCAAACCTTTCCTTCAACAAGAGAGAGGCGCCGTGCGCAACAAAAGTGTCTTTTTCCATCTCGCCTAATCTTAGGCCGCCTTCCTTTGCCCTTCCCTCGGTTGGCTGCCTTGTAAGCAGTTGTATCGGTCCGCGGGCCCTTGAATGCAGCTTGTTCGCAACCATATGCTTTAATTTTAGATAATAAATGTCGCCGACAAAAATTCTTGTATGGAGTTTTTCTCCTGTAACTCCGTTGTACATTGTTTCCATGCCGTTTTCCCTGAAGCCCATTGCCAATAATTCCTTTCTTATTGCTTCTTCAGGCTCTGCCTCGAATGTTGTTCCGTCGATAAGCCTGCCTGACAAGCCAGCAACTTTCCCACCGACCATTTCAATAAGGTGGGCCATTGTCATTCTGCTCGGTATACCATGTGGCGAAAACAGAAGGTCAGGAATTGTTCCGGAAGCTGAAAATGGCATGTCTGTCTGCTGCACAATCAGGCCGACAACTCCTTTCTGGCCGTGCCTTGAAGTGAACTTGTCGCCGATTTCAGGGATTCTTTCATCCCTTATCCTGACCTGCACAAGCTTGTTGCCCTCTTCATTTTCTGTGATAAGGACAAAATCAACAACTCCCAATTCTCCATGCTTCAGTGAAACAGAGCTTTCCCTTCTTGTGTTTGAGGCAAGATTGTACTCGTCAAGGCTGCTCAAGAATCTTGGTGGGGATGTTTTTCCGATTATGACATCTCCCTCTTTCACGCTTGCCTCAGGATAGACAATCCCATCTTCCTCCAGAAAGCGGTAATCTCTCTCGGATTTGTAGCCCTTTACATCCTTGTCAGGGATACTTATGCTGTCTGTCAGTCCGCCTGAATATCTTAATTCCTCTGCAATCGCAGGCCTGAAATAAGTTGACCTTCCAAGCCCTCTTTCAACAGAGCTTTTGTTCAGCACAATTGAATCTTCCATATTGTAGCCTTCATAGGCCATTATCGCCACAACAATGTTCTGACCAGCAGGATGCTTGTCATAGTCGCTGATTTCATGCATGATTGACTTTACAAGTGGCATTTGCGAGGTGTGCAGGAGATTTACGTCCATGTCCATCCTCACCATAAAATTCGCAGCATAAAATCCCAATGCCTGCTTTTGGTTTTTCGAGCCAGCATTCAATCTTGCAGACTGGTTGAAGTTTCCATAAGGAACAAGAGAAGTTGTCAGGCCAAGGATTGCAAGCGGTGTAAGCTCGAGATGTGTGTGATCTTTTGTCAGCTCGTTTTCGTAAAATGCAATCATGGCATTTTCTTCTTCAGCAGCGTCGAGATATTCGATTATGCCCTGGTTGAGCAGGTCATGCCAGCTTATTTCTCCTCTTTCAAGCTGCTGGATGTGCTTTGCAGTGAGCATTGACTGGCCATCTTTTGCAACAATCAAAGGCCTTCTTGCCCTTCCTTTTGAGCATTCAAGATAGATTTCATTTGCCACATCGTCATAATTGACATTCAGGTTGTTTGTCAGTTTTCCCTTCCTTCTTTCATTTATGGTTTGCTCTACGAAGTCGCGGGGATTGTCAACTGCTCCAACAAACCTTCCGTTCAGGTAAACTTCAGTTGCCATTTTCTCTTCTTTTACCTCATCATCTTGTTTTTCATCATCTTATTTTAATCGTCAAAATGTCATGGTTTATTTCCAGGTCTTCAAACCCAAAGGCTTTATCTGCTTCAAAATCTCGTCATCATCTGAGTCCTGCGACACCGAGACAAGCAGTGCCATGTTTTTTCTCAGGCCGATGTTTGTTCCTTCTGGAGTTTCTATCGGGCACAGCCTTCCGAGATGAGTTGCATGGAGCTCGCGCGCTTCAAAGTTTTCCTGGCTTGCATCTAGCGGCGAGACAACCCTTTGCAGGTGAGACAATGTTTCCAGAAAGTTTAGTCGCTGAATTCTCTGGCTTATCCCTTTCCTGCCTCCGACCCATGCTCCTGTTGCCATTGAGCTGTAAATCCTCTGCGTCAGGAGCTTGTCCCTGATGACGCTTTTTATCGACGGGAATTTTCCCCTCTTGACAATCCTCTGGAAATTATACAGGATGTCAGCAATCAGGACCTTGAGGTTTACCCTGAACAGGTCAGCGAGCAAATCACCGCTGAGCTTGAGTCTTTTGTTCATGTAGTGGTCTTTGTCATCGACTTCCACTTCGCCGTTTTCGGCCTTGATGTATTTCTTCAGCATCTTGCAAAGATTATAAGCCTTGTAAATCCTGTCCTCCCTTTTTATGCCGAGATGTGGCAGGAGGTATTTGTCCAGTACTTCCTTCATCCTCTCAACCCTTATCTCCTTTGACTGTGTTATGCCGATTTTCTTCGCGATGTAATCCAGAGCATCATCCTCTGACTTTATGGCGACAAATTCGTAAAGGTTAATCAGGATTTCATCACTCGACTTTTCAGGCGAAATGAAGCGCATTATCTCCTCATCTTTCAGCAGCCCTAAAGCCTTGAGAACAACAACCAGCGGCACTCTCTTGACCCTTGTGAATGTGATGTAGAAAATGCCGTCCTTCATCCTTTCAATTGTGTGCGGAATCTTGAATGAGCCCTTTTCAGAGAACATTTTCCCGACATAGGCGCTTGGACCGACGCTTGCCTTTTCAACAAGCATTTTGTTCGGCGCAAGATCCTCGATTATCACGAGCACTTTTTCTGTCCCATTGATGATAAAATATCCGCCAGGATCATTCGGGTCTTCTCCTCTTTTGACCAGTTCATCCTTGCTCATCTTGTCGAGGTGGCAGTATTTTGACTTGAGCATTATAGGGATGTTCGCAACCTGTGTTGTGAAGGTTTCCCTCTGCACCCCATTGATGTGGGCGCTCACGTCGATAAAACACGGCGAAGAATATGTTATTTTCCTGAGCCTGGCCTCAATCGGATAGACAAACCTCTTTGAACCGTCTGCCTCTGTTATTTCGGGCTTTGTTATCCAGATCTTGTC
>CAYJTA010000135.1:0-3069 GCA_964372825.1 uncultured archaeon
GTATCCCTCCCTAAGCGGCAGCTACTTTGCCCGGATGCATGGCAGAAGGGACATTTTCGGGGAAGGCTGCCTCTATACACCCAGAAGGCATTCAGAAACGAAGGCCATTGTTGATTCTGCAATCATGGTGACAGACAAGGCTGAATTGCAGCATTATTTCAAGCAGAATCCGGAAGATGAGAAGGCCTTTTTTGGTTATCTTGCATTTCAGGCCCAGAAAGCTTACTGCTTGATTGCTGAGAAGTCATACAGTGGCCACAGCACCTACCCGTTTATTGCCATGGTAATGAAGAATATGGCGAAAAAAATCGGCATCAGAACCCGAAAGGGCATACTCCTGCCTCTCAGCAGCGCTGACCTTGCCGAACTCAGCGGCACGACATTGAGAACCGTCAACCGGGCCAGACAGTATTTCATAAAAAAGGGTGCACTGGCTCCCGGCACAGAAGAGTTCAGGATTGTGGGCTGGGAGGGATTATCCAGATATGAAGACCTGCCGGAATACAGGATCACAAGGCAGCCGGCCGAAAACCGGCTGAATCACCTGCCTTCACAGCTATTTCCAGAGGACTTCTGAAAGTGCGGACAGATATTCAGCACTAATAACTCAATCCGCATAAGGAGATAAGCGCTCAATCAATTTCTTTCTTCTTAACAGGCCAAAAGAACACACTTCTAATATTTCCCTAATTTCGCCTTCTTCCCAAGGTCTATCCTCCATTGCGTGTTCCCTTGCCTCCTCCAAGGTGCCGTACTGCCCAATAGACCTTGGCCTTGTGAATGTGACATAAGGCGTGTCGCTTCCGATAAGGTATCTTGCCAATCCTACTTTGCTGGTCACTTCATATCCAGTGACATTCCGTCTGTCTCGCCACATAATTCTCGGTTGATTGTTGGAGCTTTTTAAGCGCAATGATGCTCATTTGCGGAAAAAAAACGGAGGACTAGAAGCTAATGGATAGTCACCATCTCTTCGGCCTGAAATCGTACCTGAACTGCCTCAGCCTCTCTGTGCCTTCCCTCTCCGGCCCGGGGACGAATTTTGCCGGCCCCGGTTTGAATGAAACGGCAGACGCCTTCTGTTCTTCATCGCCCTTTCTCATTTCCGGAAGCTTGAAGCGCAGTCCTGTGCCCTTGATGAGCAGCAGGCCAAGGATGAGGCCCAATATGAAGGATGATGCCAGGCCAAGCGGCGTGGCTCCCAGCAGAAAGCTGCCTGTCAGCTTCTCCATCTCCCTCTTGTCCTCTGCGAGCTTTGTCCTCTCAGTCTCGAGGCCCTTTATCCTTTCCTCAAGCTTTCCCTTCTCAGAGCTGAACGCCTGCTCCAGAGATTTGAGGTTCTTGTTGTACGATTCCTGCTCCAGCGCCTTCTTCTTCAGGCCGGCAAAGCTGTCACTTGCAGCGCTTTCCATCTTGTCCTGCCTTATGATGACGTCGCTTATCTTGTTGTCAAGCTTCGTCTGCCTGTCCTGTATGCTCTGGAGCTGCTGGAGCTTCACGTTTATGTCAGCTATGGCATCTGAAATCGTCAGCACCCTCTTGCTCAGGGGCTGAACCACCTTTATCTCGATTGTGGAAAGTATCTTGTCATTGCCTTTTATCTGGGCGGAATAATCCCTTACCTCGGCCGAATTGGGCACTATTATTGCCACTTCAACGCTCTGGTCGACGAGGTTTGTTATCCTGTATGCCGGCTCAAGGTTGCCTCCGAAGGCAAACCATGATGAGGCATCGCCGGAAGCTGTTATTGAAGTGATCTCGGTTATGTTCTTGAGGGCCAGCGGGAAGCTGCTCCTCTGGCCGGGCTCAAGGGAAAGGGATATTTTTTTCTGGAAATCAGTAGTTTCAGCTGAAAATGCTGTTTGGGATATGAGCAGCAGTATCACTCCGGCCAGGAAATATTTCCACTCAACTGAGGCCATAGCCTAATATGAGATGCGAGATTTATAAATATGTTGACATTTTCTATTTATCGCTGGCAATAGCAGATAATCGTGAAAGACAATTAACATGGCGCCAGAGCCGACTATGGCAGAAAAAATAAGTTCACGACAGGATCTGGAGAGAAATATAAATGGACTGGCAGACGTAATAGGCGACTGGTTTCATTTTGATTACCGGATGCAGGGAATCAGGCTTCCGAGTCCTGTTTCTTCGGAAAAATACCGTCTATGGAAAAGGATCAAGCACATGGCAGGAAGACTGGGATATGGCGACATAAAGCCCGGCATCAACCCGGACATAAGAAGGGATGAGATCATCTATGATCCTAGGGAAGAATATCCGGTAGGGAAGGAGAGATTTGTCGGAAGCAGGAGTCTTGATTTGGGTGTATCATGGATACCGCAAAGAAGGATTGTCTATAATGATGAGCTGAGCGAGGAGGTGTCAAGACCCTATGTAGGTGGCATTATTGCAGCATGGTTCAGAGGGAAAATAAAGAATGACGAAAAGCCTACCACACCGACTTTTTTCAGCGGTCTAGGATATAGGGCAGCTGCGGAAAAGCTGGGCGAAGACTTGCTCATAACTGCGGCCGCCCCTTTGGAGGATGTGGCTGCCACAATATCTGATTCGGCCAGGCGTTTCGAAAGAGCTTATGAAGAGACTGTAGAAAGGGATAGAAGGAGGGATAAAGTGATCGATTTTGACCCTTGGAACCTGCAAGGTCCAGGATCCGTCAGCTTCCAGATAGGACCAATTTCTAAAAGCGTGAACGGCTGGCTTCTTGGCACAAGAAAGTACTGCGAATATCTTGCGCTGAGCTGCATCGAAACAATGGATTATGCTACCGGATTCATAGCTGCAGGCAATTGCTTTGAAGAAGCAAGGAGAGATGCGAAACTGATTTTAAGGGAAGAGGATGAGTTGAATGAGGCCTACCCATTGGAAAAGGTAAGAAAAGAGGTGGCAAGACAGCTCGAGATATCTGTAGGGAAAAAATTCCTTGACCTGCTTTTAAGGCATGGCCTTCAGCATGGCATTTCCGATTAGAAAGGCTGAATCAATGATCTCTAAGCGACCTCAACCCCCATCTTCCTCAGCTTGGCCTTCACCTCATCCAGCAGC
>CAYJTA010000136.1:0-3031 GCA_964372825.1 uncultured archaeon
CATTCGACTCACCTCGATTAGCTATAGGTGAGTCCAACTAATAGGGATAGGACAACAGGAAGATAAGGGAGATTGTGGAAAGGGCGATCCAAAACAAAAGGCTGGGCATGGACTATGAAAGAGATTCTCCTGCCTCATGAAAACAAAAACCAAAAAGAGTAGGCCAAAACAGCAACAGCCTACCTCAAAACAGGTATCCCCATCTCCCTAGCCACTTCCTGTGTGGCTGCAGCTTCCTCTTCCACCGGGCCGAATACATAAGGGCTCTTTATCCCTGTCACGATTGTTATCACCCTTATCTTGCCCTTGTAGTTGGGATCTATCCTTGCGCCCCATATGACCTGCGCCTCTGTGTCAAGCCTCTTGCCGACGTACTCTCCCACTGTGTTCACTTCGTCCAATCTAAGGTCGTCTCCGCCAGTTATGTGGACTAAAGCGCCTTTCCCGCCCTCGTATTCAATATCAAGCAGCGGATTATTCAGGGCCTTGAGCACCGCTTCTTCAGCACGGTTGTCGCTGTGGCTCTCCCCGAAACCGACGCTTGCTACGCCGCCTGAGTGCATTATAGCCCTCACATCAGCGTAGTCGAGGTTGACCAGGCTGGGCGTCGATATTGTCTCTGTCACTCCTTTTATCATTGTGGCCACCAGGTTGTCAGCAACTCCAAAGGCCTGCTGCAGCGGCAGATCGCCGGCAATCTTAAGCAGCCTGTCATTCTCTATCACTATCACAGTGTCGCAGTACTGCCTAAGGTTGTACAAACCGTCTTCTGCCTTCCTCATCCTGCCGCCCTCTATCTTGAAGGGCATTGTTGTGCTTGCTATTACTATCGCTCCCATCTCCTTGGCTATCCGGGCTATCACTGGAGCAGCGCCTGTCCCTGTCCCGCCTCCTAGGCCGAGCACCAGGTACAGCATGTCGCACCCTTCCATGGCCTTCTTTATCTCCCTTTCAGATTCCTCTGCCGCCTTTTTTCCGACCTGCGGAAAGCCCCCTGCGCCAAGGCCCTTTGTCAGCTCCTTGCCTATCAGTATCCTCTTGTCGGCCTTGCTTATGGTCAGGTGCTTGACATCGGTGTTGATGGCTATGGTCTTGGCCCCCGTGATACCCATTGAAGAGAGCCTTGTCACTGTGTTGTTGCCAGCCCCTCCGGCCCCGACAACAATTATCCTTGCTTCCCTTTCCTTGAGGCCGAATTCCTCTTCTATTGCGCTGGTCGCTTTTCCCGGCTCCACTTCCTCAAATAAGCTGCGCCCCACTCCTTGCAAAGGTTGCATTTTTTTCCCTCCTGTATTTGACAATTCCGCTTTCATGCAAAGGCTGCGATTTTTATTTTGTGAAATGTCCTTTGCAGCAGCGAAATCTATTTAAGTATAGACACCAATGTCTATCTACAGAAAAAGTCCATCATGATTCTCAACGGGTTTAATTGTCCAGATTAAACCCACGATACGAGTCCACTATTTCTCCGTTGTCCAGACGGATTAAGTCATATTGCTTTGGTTACTTATAAAGACATCATGGGTTTTTTGAGTTTGCAGGTTCTCTGGCATTTTCTTTGGTGGCGATTCATGTCTCTTTTGGATAAAAATCAGAGACATATGTTTACTCATCATTGGAAAATTCTTTCGCTACCTCCCTCCCCCTGTTTGTGAGCTCCAGAAACAATGGCTTGCCCTCAGGATTGGTTATTTTCACATAGCCGTATTCTTCCAGCACATCTATGTGCTTCTTCATGGCAACGTGGCTCATTCCCAGCTTCCTTGCCAAAGAATTCAGAAAAATCGGCCTGTTTCTTTTGTTGTGGCTCTCTATCAGTTTGACAATTCTTGCCCTGATCTTGGCCCCTTTCGAGAAATAGAAGAGGACAGTTTTCATACGGCATGCCTATCCTCTCAGCTTCTTTCTGATTTTTCTCATCGATTTGTATATGCCGTATGATGCATAAGCAAGGCCGAAGGCCCAGACAGCCTCGCTCACCTCCCTTGCAGGATAATAGACACTCTCTGGTATATAGCCAAGCTCGCCGGGGATTTCTATTGCAAAATGATACGCTCCCATCGCCAGGGCTGAAATGAGAAAGAAAACCCAGTATCTTTCCCACTTGGTCTCCTTTGCCAGCCTGTAGGTAAAGAATATGGCAACTATGAAAGCTATACTGGCTGGCCAGAAAAGCAGTTTCAGCAGAGAGAGCAGAAAGCTCATGAGTGCACCAATTGTTTTTGGAACCGCAAGATTTATAAATACTGCCGTATAAAGTTACAATAAGGTTACATTAGACTGTGAGAGAATGAAAATGCTGGTTTTGCTCTTGATCGCATCTGTTGTCCTTGTGAGCGGCTGCACCCAGTATGGCCAGCAGGCTCAGCAGCCTGCACCTCTACCTAAGGGAACAGGGGGAGAAAAGAACATTGAGATTACAGGCTCTGGATTCAGCCCAAGCACGATGACAGTTGATGCCGGAAATACAGTCACCTTTATTAACAAGGATTCAAAGCCCCACTGGCCGGCTTCTGCGGTACACCCATCCCATGGAGCCTATCCTGAACCTGGCGGATGCATTGGGAGCAGGTTTGATGCGTGTAAAGGCCTGAATAATGGAGAGGTATGGAAGTTCACCTTCAACCAGAAAGGCACTTGGAAATACCATGATCATCTGAATCCTGGTTTGACAGGAACTGTAGTAGTGAAATAGGCTCTTCAATCCTGAAACAATGAGACTGGCATAAGCGCTATCTGCTTGGTCTTTCTGATCTTCAGCCTCGGCAAAATCTTGTTTGATGCAAAGGAACCCATACTCTCCTTTTTATCAGGGAAGCCACAATTAAGTATGAAAAAAATTGCTGTAATTGTTATCTTCCTTGTATTTGCCCTGCTTTCCTTACTCTTGATACAGCCAAAAAAAACATGCAGCCGTGACATGCTTTTTGTGACGATTACAGAAAACGGTTCTGTGGCGGCCTTTGATCTTGAGGGAAACCTTCTGAAGGAGATAGCTGTAGGAGTGAAGCCGAGGGGGATTGTTAGATCG
>CAYJTA010000137.1:0-3020 GCA_964372825.1 uncultured archaeon
GGACTCAAACCCACCGCCTGAGCTGGACCTCTCATCGCCCAAAAATCCCATCGTAGTGGGGAGCGGCAATGCCTTCCAGACAGGAAAAATATTGTTCGATGACAGGAATGCCTATTTCGCCACGGAAAGCAGCTATGAGAAGGAATTCAGGAAATTTCAGGATCAGATAGGTTCGGCAGTTGTGATATCAGCTTCAGGGAGCAAGGATTCGGTGAGGCTTGCGCAGTTCTTCAAGGGAAACGGGAAAAGGGCATACCTGATAACATGCACAGAGAACTCAGAAGCGAGCAGGGAAGTTGATGAGGTTATGGCTGTCTTCAGGAAAATCCCTGAGCCCTACACCTACAACATTTCAACATACATGGGCATGATCCTGTCGAAGACAAAAGAAAGGCCGGCAGATATACGGAACCATATCGTGTCAAAAATCGACGGTGAAGAAATCGCAGCGAAAATGCAGGAGCATGATGCTTTTCTGATGCTCGTGCAGGACAGATTTGAGCACATATGCCCCATGAGCGACACGAAGTTTGACGAGCTTTACGGGGGAAGAGTTGCAGGAAGAACCTTTACTGAAGGCGGGGCAAGGCACGCCAAAAACCTTGTCGTCTGGGAAAGGGAGCTCGTGGCAGGCCTCGGAGCTGATGCAAGCCTTTACGGCCTCGATGGGCACAGGCTAAACATACCTCTCCCCGAAGAGGCCGATTACGGGGCTGCCATGGCAGTATGCTACTATTTCCACGGCAAGATACAGGAAAGCAGGCCCCAGTGGTTCAAGCAGGACGTCCATGACTACTGCCTGAGGAGAGGGCCAAAAGCATACGGAAGGGACAAGCCGTTCCCTGTTATGGTGAGATGATTCTGAGAAACGGTCTAAGGGTACGCCTCTATCACCGCTCCGACAAAAATCAGGCTGACGGCGACGCACATGATAAGCACGCTGTCCATCATTATCGACTTTATCACATCCCAGTCCTTCCTCCTTATGACGCCGAAGGACAATATTCCGCCTGCAAGGCCTGCAGCTATATAGCCTGCTATCTCAGGGACGCCGTGGGGGATGAAGGACAGGCTCACTACAGGTATGTTTATTATATCCCTTGACAGCTCCGCTATCCTTACGCCCAGTATGCTGGCGTTCCACACAAGTATGAAGACTGCTCCGGCCCCGAAAAGGAGCGAGAAGAAGAAAGAGAACAGCATTACATTGAGGTTGTTCAGAAGCACCTCCACAAAGAACGCATCCTTTGTTATGCTGCCTGTTATATCCTCCCCCGTTATCTGCCTTATCTTCTGGTGCTGGATGCTGAATGCGCTGTCGGGCAGGAAAAGCGCTGAGAGGGCAAATGCTGCTGTCATGCCGCCAAAATACAGCAAAAGTATTATCAAATCCCTGCCATGCCTCCCCCAGAAGCCCCTATGCTTCCTGATAAGCTTCTCCTCCATCCTCTCCTCGTGCCTGATGAAGCTGTTGATGAGGAAGATGGAGGGGATTATAACATAGACGACGCTTATGAAGCCCGGATCAACGCTTATGGAAAGGGGCAACCTGTAACCCAGAAGTATGCCTACAATCGTGATGAGATAGGCCCACAGGAACATTATATACGGCTTCCTGTAGATTGTTTTGAGGCTGACTAAGGTTTCTAGCATCAGTTAATATTATTTCGGGCGCAAGTTTATTAAGACGCTTTGGCTGTTCATGAAAATTTTACCCGCCCATCACAGACCAACTTATAAAAGCAGTCGGCAGCATAATTATAACTGAACTCTTTTTGGGAGACTATGGTAAAGCTCACAAAGATCGTGGTGCAGGGCTTCAAGTCCTTCAGGAGAAAGTCGGCCATACCAGTCCAGACAGGCTTCAGCGTCTTCACAGGCCCTAACGGCTCGGGAAAGACGAATGTGGCCGATGCCATATTATTTGTTCTTGGCAAGATACCCGCAAAGAGCCTCCGTGCCCCGAAGGCCAGCAGCCTGATATTCCAGGACGGCAAGAAGAACTCCGCCGAATATGCGATGGTGGGCCTGCATTTTGACAACTCAAGCAGAAAGCTGCCATTCGAAGAGGACGAAGTGACGATAAGCAGGCGGCTCAACAGCAAGGGAGTGAGCACATACCGCATCAACGGGAGAGTGGTCACACGCCAGGAGCTTATTGACACCCTTCTCCTGATAGGACTTCACCCCGACGCACACAACATAATCCAGCAGGGGGACATCAACATGTTCGTGGAGATGAATGCGGAGCAGAGGAGGCATATCCTTGACGACATTTCAGGAATTGCAGAGTATGACGACAAGAAGAGGAAGGCTGATGCTGAACTGGCAAAGACCGAGGAGAAGCTGAAGGAGGCTGAAATCGTAATAAGGGAAAAGACCACAGTGGTGGAAAGGCTGCAGAAGGAGAGGGAAGGAGCCTTGCTTTACAAGAAGCTCACCGAAGAGCTGGGAAACATAAGGCTGGCCATGCTATGGAAGGAGAATGCGGATGTCGAAACTCGGCTGACTACAATAAACAAGCAGATAGCGGCCAAGGAGAAAGAGAGCAGCGATCTTGAGACCGAAATAAACGCCCTGGACAAGCAACTGATGGACCAGGAGGCCAAGCTTGAGGACTTCACGACAAGGGTGGTCAGGACAAGCGAGGAGGTGGAGGTGGAGAAGAAGCTCGCAAGGCTTGAGGCCGAAGTGGAAAGGCTGAGGGACAAGATAGATGCCAACAAGAGGGAGATGCTGAGGCTGGATGCGGTGACTGAAAGGATAAGGTTCTCAGATGCAAGCGGCGCTGTGAAAAGTGTCCTCGGCATGAAAGGCGTATTCGGTGTTGTGTCCGATCTTATCAAAGTGAAACCTGAACATATGATTGCGATGGAAGTGGCGGCAGGCAGGCACCTGCAGGATGTGGTTGTGGATTCAATGCAGACCGCTGTTTCCTGCATAAGCCACCTGAAAAGGAACAAGATAGGTCGGGCCGTGTTCCTGCCCCTCGACAAGATGCAGCCAATACAAAGGCAGCC
>CAYJTA010000138.1:0-3020 GCA_964372825.1 uncultured archaeon
AGTCGGGGAGGTGAGGGATATTCTGGGGTGGCTTATAAACCGTCAAAGTTAAGTAGTTTTGTCAAAACCAATATTGTTCTCCATAACACATGCCCACGGATACCATCCTCGACCATAGTTAAGAGCGTTGAAAAGCCAGCTCCCCTCCAGCGCATAAGCCGGTGTGCTTGCCAGAATCAGGAAGAAGACAGCAGGCAGAGCATATTTTACGGCCATATTGCTGATTGGGTTTTCCGCATAATAAGCCTTTTCCGGCGGAGATAAGGAATGCGGGGCAGGCTAAACAAACTTTATACAGAACAAAAAGAATATAAAATTGTACTATGATGGATACAATGAGAACAATACTCGGCTCATGGAGCGAAAGAAAGCTGACTGGTTCCTGCCCAAAAGGGATCCACATCCTTATGCTTATAAAGATTTGAGCGACCAATAAATCATTCAGATGGGCTCGTAGCTCAGCTGGTTAGAGCAACGAACGCTTATTGAACGCCTCAATGGCGTTTGCAGGTCTTATAAGGCCAGGCAGCATCTCTTTATGCTGCCCAAGCGTCCCAGCTGTATGGCGTAGAAGCCGTAGGTCGCCGGAGGCCTTTGGCTGCAAGAAAGCCACTGGCCGGCGAATTCGACTCCGGCCGGGCCCATTTTTGTTTTTATTTGATGTTCAGAATTTCTTAGTCTTTCAGAAGGTGTCCGACCACAGCTCATTCACTGTATAGTTCATTTTGCTCTTGTTCAAGAAATCGATTATATCCTTCCTGTTTTCCATGGGTACAAGAATAACGGCCTTCCCGAGTTTTCTGCCTCCGAGATTGTCAACAAGCCCCTTTCCCGTATAAACCTTGTTTCCTATTTTCTGTCTGTATCCATAAAGTTTCCTCCATATTGCCATCTGTTTCGCTACCCTTATATTCCTGAGGTCCATCCTTATCATCAAATAATACTTTGCCTTGTCCGGCGTCTCATTATATTTGCCGTACAGAATGATGCCAGAGCTTATTACTTCTCTTCTCAAGGTCCATGTACTAAGACTGCCGACTTTGACAGAGATGTCATTCCTTACGCCTTTAAGTTTCCAAGTCTCATTTATCCTAGATGCCCCAAACAAAATCAGCAGCTTTTCTATAGCTTTTTCTATGTCCAGATCTGAATCTATAAAAACATCTACATCGCTTGATTGACTATAATCCCCCCTTGCCACGGACCCAAAAAGTATAATCCTGTTTATTTTTCCCCCGATCTCGCTGTCTAACAGGAACGAGGCAAAGCTCATGGCGTAGCCGATGAGGGAGTATTTTTCTGCTTTCATATCATTCCTTTTATCAGAGTCTCAAGCCCCTCAAACAGGGATAGGGCTTTCCTGACCTCTTCGCCCGCTCTAGGCGTTCCGTATGACAGCTTTTCACAAAGCTTCTCAAGGTCGATCATCTTGCTTACAATAGTCTCCTTGCTCTGGAATTCCGGAAGCCTGGAAAACACTTTTTCTGATTTGAACCATGTGTGGTTAATCTGAAATCCTTCATCGATTTTCTGCTTCTTGTGCAGATATGCCGACAGAAGCTCGATCATGGCCTTTGAAGCGTTATCGCCTATAATTCTCTGGGACTTTTCAATGCCCCTGACTTCAACGGCCCACTTGAATATGGTTTCCTTCCTTTCCTCAAAGGCCTCTATATGATCTCCTGGCCTCATCAACAAATTTAGTAAGTAACTTAATAAACTTTTCGTTAGTGTCTTATATATGTTAGGGACTATATAAAAATTATGTAAGTTACTTTTATAATAAGCTTTCTTTTCAGAAAAGAAGGCCTATAGGCAAAGAAAACTCAATGAAGAGGATATAAATCAGAGAAAGCCTGAACGAGAATCCGGCCGGGCCCATTTTTGTTTTTCAATGAAATTCAGCTTATAACATATTCTCCTTCACCCACTCCCACACAAGACTGCTCCAGGTCTCCATTGTTTCTTCCAGCTTTGTTATCTCTTCTTTGGATAAGAGGCTGCCTTCTAATTTTTCTGTTTCTTTTACCCTGATATTTTCATTGTTTCCCTCTACCAGAAAGACAATTCCGAAGTGCACCGTGCCGACATCATTCGAATCGTCATTGATATAGCCCAAAATCTTCACATCATAGACTCCGTTATAATCCATTTCCTCTTCAAACTCCCTCCTCATGGCATCCAGAATCATGTTTCCTTTGGTGTCAAGGGGGTTGATGTGGCCTCCTATCCCTATGGAATGGTTCCCATGCAGCCTTTTCTCGTTGCCTTTATTGAGCCTCCTGTATGTGAAAAGCCTGCCGCCGTGCTTGAATATTATGTAGGGTATTATCTGCTTGAAGGAAGGGTTTGCCTCCATTTCCTGCCTGTTTTTGAAAAGAAAGTTTTTCTGAATAATTGGTTGAAAATCCATCTTCTCGGCAGAAACAAAGCCGTTAAAATAATTCAACTCCTTCGGGCCAAAAAGCCTTTCCTTGGGAACAACAAGTATCGTCTCTTCCATGGTGTTGGTATATGGTTCCCGCTCTTAAATTGGTTAATCAGCCAGCAACCGTCTTCTTTGTCCCCGGCAAAAGAAGTATGTCCGCTAGCTTCCTTATGAGCCTTGGCTCGGCTGTGCAGATGTCGGTGGAAGTTACTATACCAATCAGAGCTCCCTTGTCCACGACAGGCAGCTTCTTTATCTTCTTGTCCATCATCAGCTCAGCAGCTTCTTCTATGTCTATTTCAGGGTCGACCATTATCACTTCCTTTGTCATTATGTTAGAAACTTTCACGCTGCTGCCCTTCACATCCTTGGAAACAACCTTGCTTATGATGTCCATCTTGGTTATTATGCCGACAAGCCTGTCCCCCTTTGTCACAAGCAGGCTGCCGATGTCAAGCTCGCTCATGGTTTTGGCCGCTTCCTGCACAGTCTCTGTCTGCTCTATCGTCTTGACATCCGTGTTCATGATCTCTTTGATCAGCATAAATCCACAATATACATTGGGTTGGATTATATTTAAGTGTGCGGAAGC
>CAYJTA010000139.1:0-3001 GCA_964372825.1 uncultured archaeon
ACCATAGGGTGCCTATTATGCCAACAAAAGGTATCCATGAAAAGAGGATGAGGGGTGTGCTGCCATATGCAAGAGCCTTGTATGTGCTTAATACGCCTTTCCTGCCGCCCACCATACTTATACCGAGGTGAATAAATCCTGTGCCCATGAAGGTTAGCAAAACCACGGCCCCGATTTCCAGGGATGCTGACAATATGAGCGCCTCGAAAAGCGATGATTTGACCAAAGTGATGAAGACTACAGCAGCAGGCACAAGATATATCAGCGCCAGATACTTCAGGGCAGGCATGTAACCTTCCTCCAGCTTGACAGAATCGAAGAAACTGGCCGGCCTCAGCAATATCATTCTGATTTTCTCCAGATAGTCCAGTCCGGCAACCCCCATCCACAACCGCCACAGTATATTTATCAAACTAAAATAAAAGCAGATTATCCTTACTCTCCTCCGTCCCCTATTCCTATCTTCTTCTTCATCACCCTGCCGGCCTCACGAATAAACTTCCTCACATACTCTCTCTGAAGCAGTATCTCCTGCTTGGGGATGTCCATCACCTTGCCCTCCTTGACAGTCTTCTTCATCTCCTCAAGCTTGTTAAGCGTGTCAAGGTAATTCTGGGAGACCAGGCCTGCCTCCACAAGATCCTTCTTGAATATATTGGCCACCCCTTCTTCTTTGACCTTCTCTTCCGGCAGCTTAAGGGCCTTGAAAAGCGTCAGCGTCGTCTCCTTCATTATCGCATGGCTTTTGATCACCATATTCTCCCTCTTCAGTATTTCTATCCTGACAATCAGCTTCTGCATCTCCTTCACGAACTCCTTCGTCTTCTTTATCCAGTCGTCCAGCTCCTGGCCCGGCATGGCGCTCCTTTTCTTGTGCTCCACCTCCTTCCTGACCTGTATCACATCCTCCAGATACTTGATCAGCTTGGCATCTGTCAGTCCGGGCTCCACAAGGCTCTTCTTCAGCTCCTCTGGGGCGTCAGCAGGCCTCGGCGGCGCCTTCCCCAGAAACATCAGGACAGCCTGCGCAGACTCGAGCATGGCATAATAGCAGTCCTCGACCACCATGTATATCTTCGCATTCTCCACCCTCTTGACCCTCTTCGGCCCCCTCTCGATGAACTTCTCCACTGCCTCTTTGGATGGCTTGATCTCCCCCATCTGGAGAAGCCTTTTGATCGGCAGAAATATGTCCCTGTCATATACCGGGATGCCCTCCCTGATGAAGTTGAAGATTATCGGATGCCCCTCCCTCACAAGCCTCCAGAACTCGGTCAGCAGGTAAGGCTGCTGCAAACTTAATTGCTTGCTCATCTTCCTTGCGATAATGTCAAGCTGCTCTTCTATCTCCTCCTTGAACATGGGGCTTATCCTCTGCCTCGTGTCGTCAAGGATTATGAAGACGTCTATGTCGCTCTCCTTCTTGAAGGACTGCCTTGCTGTAGAACCAAAAAGAACGACAGACCTTATGAGGGGGCCGTATTTCTTGAGGACGGCCTTGGCGAATTTCTTGAGGATCTCTATCCTCTCGTCCTTCTCGAGGCCTTCTTTTTTCCTGCCCTTTGGTTTTTTGGCCTCTGCAGTTTCCCCTTCGCCTTCCTCCATATTGTTTTCTTCTATTTCAGCATTTTCTGCTTCCTGGCGCTCTTCTTCGGATTTTGGCATGACAATCACATGCTTGAACTACATGTTATGAATAATAGGTGTTGGATACTTAAGCTTCTCCTATGATTTCTTTGTTATCTTTCACGCTCCAATGCTACCTGAATTCCCCTCTCTTCCACTGTTCAGGTCTTCTGCCTTTCTCTATGGCAGCCCTGCTTAGCATGGTCCAGTCCTCGTCAGGCATGTACAGGAGGTCTTTCATAGGGTCCCATGCATGGTCTCTCACAATCTGGAGCTGCCTGAAATACGCCCCGGCCTGCAGGCCTTTGACGGCAAAAAACTTTTCCACAAGCTCCGGCTTTTCCTTGACAAGCCTGCCTTCAATGTCTTCAGGCGAGATGTCCCTTTCGAGGAACTCCACAAAGGTCTTGAGCGTATCCACGGAATGTATGAAAGGATCTTCACCTCCTCCTCTTTCAAAAACAAGATACACGAGGCTTTCCTTCCCCATGCCTGTCTTCCTGAGGTTCCAGAAGAGTTTGTATAAGGTCATGTCCCCCGGGTCGATGGGAGTATGCGCATGCAGGGGGTTGGGCGAATTTGAATGGACCGCAAAAACCAGCTTGCCGAAGTCAGGGATCTTTGCTATCGTCTCATTGCTCTCCTGCAGGGCATCCACTCCCTGTGTGGCAAGGTGCTCGTGGTCGACGATGAGCATCACTTTGTCTGTCTTCAGGGTTTTCTGGATTGTCTTGACAGCGGCATACAGCTGCTTGGGCTTCCATATCAGGGTCTGGCCTGCATGTTCAGGGTCCCGGGCCTCAGGGTTCTCTATCCCGATGGTGATCTCATCGATGTTCTTCTTCAGCTCCTCCCTTTCCTTTCTAACTTCCCCAGGATCGGTAAGCGGTATGTCCATCTTGTCGATCTCCTCCTTCAGCCCCTTCTTCATCCATTCGAGGGCATGCTTAAGGTGGCCTTCAAGGAATTTTGCGGCGCATACCCCGTAATAGAATTCCTTGAACTCCCTGTCATTGTTGTCCTCGGCCTTCTGCCATGCATCATCCACCCATGTCTTGTCGGAATAATTGATATTGTATTTTTTCATCAGGTCCGGATACTGCTCCGTCATGGCAAGCCAGATGGGATCCTTCGTATAGAACAGATAGTGGGCCACTATGTGGTAGCCGTCAAGCAGCCCCTGGACAGTCCGCAGCTCTTCGTATCTCCACCTGCCGCCTTCCTTCAGCTTTTTGCGCATCGCTGCCTGAAGCTGATCCTTCTCGTATTTCACGAGATTCTTTGCTCGTTCCTTTTCCACTTCCTCTTCTATCTTCCTTATTTCCACCCTCATTTCTCTAAGCTCGTCGGGAAAGGCTCCTATGATGATTGCCTC
>CAYJTA010000140.1:0-2994 GCA_964372825.1 uncultured archaeon
AAATATATCTTCGAAAAGGCGATATGCCCTCTCCGGATCAGATGTGATTAGCACAGGGTTTCGAGGATAAAGGGGACTGCCCGTAATGGGTCTTTCGTCGCTGACAAAGAGTTTAGAAGTCAGTGTAAATGTTCTATGCTCAGGGCTTGCATCCAATATCAGGGGTTCTGTAACCTTTTCCCTGTCTTGCACGGCAATTTGGGACGCCATAATCCTGCCAGTTGGGATCTTGTTTTCTTCAGGCAGGACGACCATATAAGAAAGGGAAACCTGCTCAATGCCTCCGAAACTATAGGTGTCTTTGCGAACGAGTACCTTGTCTGCATTTTTCCCGCCCATGAAGAAATATTTCTTCTGGTCTGCCGTCAATTTTAGCATACCATTGCTTGTGGGTAAGATATTTATTCCTTTTGTGGCGGTTAGATTTCTGTTTTCAGCCTCTGAGAAATTATTATAAGCTCCTTCGCCAACTAATATTATGGAATGTCCCAAGTGTTCTGGAGTTTCGTACATGGCCGAAGAGGAGTTCCTTCAGGTTCTGGAGACTGAGCCTGTCAAGGTGGTGACCAAGGGCGTGTATGTGTGTAAGCTCTGCACTGATCGGTTTACCAGAATACATGTGGAAGACATACATGCCAAGAGGAAAGTGGAAGTACAGGCGGCACAGAAGCCAAAGGAATACAGGCAGGCGAGGCAGGAGGAGATTGCGGAAAGTTTGAGGTTTTTCTAGCTTATTGCCGGCCCTCAGGCAGCAGAAAAAATCGTATTCTTAACTCACGGATACAAGTTTATGCCATGAAGTTCTCCCATGAGCTCAAGGCTGCCAAAAAGGCCGCTATGGATGCTGGAAAAGTGCTGATGGAGCATTTCGGGGGCAGGCAGGAGATAGTGGGCAAGGGCAAGGCAACTGATTTTGCTAATTTTGTCACGAAGGCCGACATGGCCTCCCAGAAGGAAATCATGGGCTCGCTCAAGGAGGCCTTTCCGCATTACGGCTTCCTCTCCGAAGAAGGAATAAGCCAGAAGGCCCCGAAGATGTGGGTGATAGACCCTCTGGACGGCACACGGAACTTCGCTTCAGGCAACCCTTTCTTTTCCATATCGATAGCCTTCGAAAGGAACGGAGAGATGGAGTGCGGCGTGGTTTATGATCCCCTGAGGAACGAGATGTTCTTTGGGGAGAGGGGGAAAGGAGCCTATCTGAATGATGAGAGGATAAGGGTTTCAAGAGCAAAAAATCTTGAAGAGTGCCTGTTGTCTACAGGATTCGGGTATGACAGGGGGGAATCTCTTGACAGGACTCTGGAGTACATAAGGAAGCTCCTCAAATACGGGGTGATAGACATAATAAGGGACGGCTCTGCTGCCCTTGACCTCTGCTATGTCGCAGTAGGAAGGACTGCAGGGTTCTGGGAGTTCAACCTGAGCCCATGGGACACTGCTGCAGGCATAGTGCTTGTTTCCGAGGCCGGAGGCAGGGTGACAGAAATACACGGCTCTATCTGGAAGCCAGATTCAAAATCCATACTGGCAACGAACAGGAAGGTGCATGAGGAGTTCATAAGCGTGGTGGGGGCTGAAAAGTGGTAACTGGGAATCCCTATTCTGCCTTTGATAAAGCCCTTTCAACGACAGAAGGGTCATAGCCGTTCTCCTCAAGGTATCGCTGGAGATATTCAGCGGAGTAGCCGTTCCTGTATTGCTCCGCCACCCATGCTTCAAGGATATCTTCGGGTTTTGGGGCAGGCTGTACTGCGGGTCTTGATTTCATTTTTCTGAAAAAATAAATTCCGAGGGGAATGACAAGCAGTCCTATTGCTGCTAAAATGAGGGGAAATATCGAATTCAGGGTATCAGGCTGCTTTTCACCGCTTTTCTGCTGCACGTCTGTCCGCTGGCTTGAGGCTGTCTGGCCGTATTCATCGGTTGCCTGCACTGCGACATATTCGACGCCTTCTGCCGGATAAAGGGCATAGAATGCCTCATTTTCATACTTGAAGTCAGACTCCTTTTCGTCACCATTTACGGACAATTTTAGTTCAGCGCTTGGTACAGATTCTTCTCCCCTTGATACCTTTACTTCTATCTTAAGCATGCTCTCATTGCTTCCAGCCTGTTTCATTTCAAGGATAATGGTGAGCTTCTCTATAATTGCGATCTTCTTTGAAATCTCTGCTTCCGCTCCATCGCTCAAAAAGATACCTCTGCAGACAAGCGTTTGCTCTCCATGTGCAGCATCTCCAGGCACGCTGAATGATTTTGAATAGGTTCCACCTGTCTCCTTCTGGAGGTCAAGTTCCATTCCATTGGGACTCAGACTGCATCTTATGCTCTTGAGTTCTACAGGCATCTGTGTGATTGGGTTCAATGAGGTCACTTTGATTGCTGACTGCTTCCCTTTGATAAGAGCAGACGTGTCTGGTTGAATAAACCGAAGGGCATATTTGCCTATTTTTTCATCGACAATGAAGCTCCTGACTGCAACGTCTCTTTGCTCCCCAGAAAATGCCACTGCCTTGAATGTCCATATGCCTTTCTGGGCGTTTGCAGGGAGGGTGTAATTTATCCTTATATTGGCCTTGGTGATAGGTAAATCTGTGCTGTATTTTTCGGCCAGAGAAGGATCTGTAAAAGAGGCTGAAAGCTGGGGGTTTGGAACCGTTTCAAAGCCTGAGATTTCTATATTTATGCTAACCGTGTCACCTGCCTTGTAGCTTTCTCCTATTTCTATGCTGGCTATCTTCATTGTTGCCTGCTTTATCTCGCTCATGCAGCAGCAGCCCTGAAGGGTGTCAGAGCAGATGGATTTCGATTCGGTTGGGAAAAGCTTGCCGTTAATGCAGCCGCCAAGAGATTCACAGGCATCTCCAGAGGCTGTATCGAAGCCATTCTGTTTGCACCAGCCTGTGCAGCCTTGGGAATTTGCGTATGGTATCGATTGTGATGCCAGAAACAGGGTTATCAAGACAGTGCCAAGGTTCATCTGTTTGCATC
>CAYJTA010000141.1:0-2954 GCA_964372825.1 uncultured archaeon
TGCCTGAAACATATGTCCCTCTCGGAACCAGCTGGGGGACAAGCTTCAGCAGCTGGCTTTTTCCGGATGCAGGATCTCCGATCAACAAAAGGTGTATCTCCCCCCTGAACTTAGTCTTGTCTTTGAGTATCCTCTGCACGCCTGAGAACATCTGGAGTATTATGGCTTCCTTGATCTCCCTCAGGCCGTACAGGCTGGGGGCAAGGCTGTCCACAAGCATCTCATAGACGTGGTCATCCGCAGCAAGCTTCTTTATCTTCTCCTCATCCTCCTTGCCCACCACAAGCTTCTCCCACCCCACCTCTGTCGGTTCAACCATGTTCGAGTCCAGATAGAAGTCGAGCTTCACGCTCGGTCCCTTGCCCTTTGGTATGTCCTTCAGGATGCCTGCCATTCTCAGCCTGTTTCCCGGATCAGTAAGCCTCCTCCCCTCCTGATTGACAAGGTCTTCCTTGAGAAGGATGACAAGCTGGCTCGGCCTCTCACCCTCGGTGAGTTCGAAAGGCTCCTCTATGACAATCCACCGCGTGTCCACGAGATTCCTTTCCGTCTCCCTGAACTCCCTCTTCCCGCAGATATCACACCTGAAAGGTCTCATTATGAAATTGCCTCTCCTCTTCTGCTCTACAGCCTCATTGCAGGCCGTGCACTCCCACTTCACTGACATTATCTCAGGCCTTATCTCGCTTGACTTCCTCACTATGCCTTCTGTGGTTATGAAGCGGCCTATGTGTTTGCTTCTCAAATCCCTCACATTTATCATCCCAGGGAATCCTTTCACCCTCACTTTCATCTGGAAGCCTTCCTGCAGCGGCAGGTCTATCTCCCTGACAGCCTCTTCGGCTATCTCGAAGAAATCCTTGGGGCTTGTGGAAAGCAGATCAGCCAATTCCGTGCTGAATTTCTCCAGCAAGCCGTACTCTGGGACAAAGGGCCTCTCCTCCGTGGCCGCAGCAACAATATCCTTCTTGTATTTCTGGCCGACGAACTCCTTGAATCTGGCTACAAGCTCGGCCCTCTTCCCCGCATCTATTGCGCTCTCCTCCTCGATGCCTATCAGCTGGCTGAGGAAGCCGGCCCTCAGTTCTGCCTTCCCTTCTCTTTCCTCTTCATAATCCATAGCATCACTTTGAGAACCAATTCAGAAGCAATACTATAGTTGGAAAATCTCTTTAAAAGGCTTTTTCCGGAGAGGGCCGGATGGTGAGCATTTTATAAATTTAGAATCTATCCTACTATATGAAAAAGGCGCCTGATTTCCTTGAATTGGCAAATAAAAGAGAAGACACCAGACTCGGCCATCTTTGTCACCACCTGAAGTATTATAATCCTAGTCCAGAGCAAGCCGCTGAAGCGGTAATGTTAGTTCAGCTATTTTTTGATTCGGCATATAAAGATCCTATTCAGGCACTAGATGAAGGCTATAAAAGGCAGCTACGCAGGCAACAACAGAAAACCGATTAACAATTCTGACGTTTATATTGCCAAGCCAAATAAAGCATATATCCTTTCAGTTGAATTTTATTGATGAAGAAACTTGTCTTGCTCATCCCTTTGCTATTGCTGTCAGGCTGCCTCCAGCAGGCAAAGACTCCTGCCCCTGACATGAGGGAAACGTTTGAAGCGAACATGGCCAAATGCAGCGAATCAGAGGCAAGCTTCCCTATAGCAAGCAGCCTCGGAGCATTCCAGACATCATTCAGGATAACAAACTACCCGCAGGGCTGCTTCCTGTCAGTCACTGTGGAAAACTTCACCCAATCAGACCTTTCCAGGCAGCTCAGCACGCTTCTTGAAGGCAACAAGAGCTTCTATCCCGACTCCCTTGCAGGCTCAAACATGGCCTGTAACATCAGTGCAGAGACAAAGCCGACGATAAGCGGCCTCATGTTCTGGCCCGGCTACAACATGAACTGCAAAGGCAGCTACCAGTTCCTCATGGAGGAGATAAGGAAGGAGGCCATGGCCAGAACCCTGTTCGACATCGACATGGAGAAAAGCAGCTGCAGAAACGGCGTGGCCGAAGTCTATATCAGGAACACAGGCCAGCTGCCTGTCGATGGGATGTTTCTCAACATACACTCTGTCAGCGGCAGGAATGCGGAGCTGGAAAACATGCCTGTGGCCATAGGAGAGATGAAGAAAGTGCTCTCATATGCCTGCAAAGACTGGTGCACAAAAGGGGAAAGGGTTGTTGTTACTGTAGGGAATGAGGCAAACACGATAAACTTTCCGATCAAGTGTGAGTAGCCATAATATATTGACCTATCCGATTTGTCTTTCAGGGCAATTGCGGAGGGCGACAGCGACGAGCTATTTTGTCCCTTCCTTTCCCTTTTTATCTATGTAATCAGCAAATTCGAACATGGCTTGTGATGTTACATCAATAACATCTGCCGCTGTCGCCATCCTTTCTTTTCGTAATTGGTGGGCATATTTCTTCAAAGACTTGGCAGCACCTATAATAGCACAAGCCTTTTGCGAGCCGCTGGCGTTGCATAAAAACAAAAACAAGAGGCCAGTTCTCTTTTCCTGTCAAACTGGCCTGTTACTTTGTCAATGTAATGTCTATTGTGGAAACGTTCAGTTTCCTTCCGCCCTCATCCTCCATCTGCTCCGTGCCTATGGCTACCTGTGCTTTCGCATCTCTCACGAACTTGTTCTTCACTGCCTCAACCACATCTACTGCCGTCGATATGCTCCTGCCTCTTGCCTTCACATGCACTTCCTTGTTGTTGTCGAACTGGGTCAATACTGCCAGCACGTAGCTCATAGTCGGCTTCTTGCCGACAAATATCACGTTGTCGTCTGCCTTCGCACGAATCGGCTTTGTCTCTGTCATACTGCACACCTCCTTTTTGTGTTTATAGCTTGATTGCTGTTTATCGCCAGCGTTACTATAATGGTATAGTGATAAGATGGCATGGAATCTTTTTAAGCGTTTGCGGAGACGG
>CAYJTA010000142.1:0-2922 GCA_964372825.1 uncultured archaeon
CGCAGCCTGCACAATCATATGTCACATTCGACCTTGGCGGGAGCTGCATACAGAAAGTGAGGTTGCAGATATCAGATGCTTCAGGCAGAATTGTTTTTGACAGCGGGGAAAAGGTGGTAAAAAACAGCTTCTACTTTTCATGGAATCTCAGGGGAAGCAATGGCAAAAGGGTGGCTGTAGGGACGTACTTTTATAAGATAGTAGTGAAAGTAAAAGATAAGAGCGTGACAAGGACAGGGAAGATTGTGGTTGCGCCATGATTCTGTTTTTCATAATATCTCTTAATTATTCCATCCTGCAATATCATTAATTATCATGCCCCTCAAAGCCGATGCCTCAACCTGGATGTGGGTGATTGGCGGCATAATGATAGCCATCGTGATGATGGCCGTTGCCGCGACCATAGCGGCCAACATAGCGAACAGCAATGAGGAGAACAGGATGGTCGTGCAGGTGAAGCTGCTGGCCGACAGGATAAATGGTGTGTGCGATTCTGCCGTTAATGCGAAGGACGAGCTGGAGTTCACATACACGGACATGACGAAGGCTGTCTACCCTGCTTCTGAGGAGAACGAGCTGCCGCCCGAGAATGTGAACATATTCATTTCAGACGGCAGGAGAGCTGAGGGAAGGCAAGTGTGCCTGCAGTTCAGGGACAAGAAGTCGGTAAGGTGCAGGAAGCTCATGTGCGACACCACTCTTCCTTATCTCGGCTCGCAGCCCGCATCGTCAGGCATAGCTGACATACTTGCAGGGATAACAGGCGAGGCAAAGACGTACAGGCACTTCCTTGAGATAGGGAAGGTGGGCAACAGCATCGTTGTCACGACAGCTACGGACGAAGGCGCTAAGAAGAGATGCGACATACAAGGCCTTGCAGGGATAAAGGTGGCTGCGACATGCGACGACTCTGAGGCCCTTGTGTTCGCCAAGGACGGCAAGGCGGCTTTCGTTACAGACGCCCTGCCGTGGATAACAGGGGAAAGCAATTTCATGCAGCTGCTGGAGAACATCGCCGGATATTTCGGGGGAGGGAAAATACTGGTGGTATGGGACAACGGCTTTGTAAAAAAAGACAGAGGGTCTGCAAACCCTGCCGACATACCTGCCGCAAAGGATCTCCTGAAGAGGCTTGGAGCTGATAATGAGAGGCATTCGCAAGAGATTACCAAGGACAAGCTCGATAAATACGGACAGCTGTGGCTTGTCAGGCCGGGCTTCTGCTCGGATTTCAGGAAGGGCAGCAGCGCTGCCGGCTGCGAAGGGACTATTGAATGGGGATCAAAGGAGATCAGCGCAATATCCGATTTTGCTAAGAAAGGCGGCAGGCTGCTCATAATAACGGATGCGGGGCCAAGGCTTGAGGAGTATGAATACATGTCGCCGATGGTTGTCAATACGATCCTTTCAGGGCTGAAGATTCCTTTGGTGCAGCTTGAGGAGCCTTCATGCTACAGCGGCAAGGACAGGTTCAAGGCCGGCAACCATGAGGCTGTGAAAGGCGTGCAGCCGTTCACCATGAAGTATTCGGCCAAGTTTGATTGTCGGTGATTGTCTTCTTGATCCTCCCCATTTATTAGACAATCGAACCAAATATCCATATGATTAGAAAGATTGTTTCGGCTTTATTGCCATTTCTTATAATAGCAGCCCCTGCTCTTGCTTTTGAGCAGGCAGGCTGCTTCCCCGAAGAGGGCGGCTATTACGATTTCTTCAACGGCCTGAAATGGGTTGACTTCCACACGGAAAAACCTGTTTATCAGGCAGGGGAGGAGATGGAGATCAATTATAAGTTGGAGTCGGCAATGTCTGCCCCGATAGTTGAAGGGTTCACAAGGGTGCAGATATTCTACAAAGATCTCCAGCAGGACGAGCAGCTTGTTGACGAGTTTGTCACCAACACAGATATCTACCTGAAAAAGGGCGACATTGCAAGGAAAGAGGTGAGATGGAATATACCGAAATATGCGAAGACTGGCAAATATGTGGCAAAGATATTCCTTCTTACAGGCAAAAGCTTCAACCTTGGGGGAATAAGCTTCCTCGCATACGGCCAGGGGGAGGGGACAGGTGTGCCGGGCATGCTCACAACATTCACTGTTGAGAATACAGGCATACAGAGCAGAATCTATTTTGACAAGACTGCCACAAAGATAAATGGAAACGACTATAAGTTTGCGGCCCCTGCAGCCAATATAGAGGAAGGCAAGCCGGTGGCATTGAGCTCGTGGCTTGTGAATGAAGGGGATCCAAAAACAGTGGAGCTGAAACTTGAAGTGTACAAATGGGATGATATCAACAGCCAGCCTCTCAGCCAGTATACGGTTTCCAGAAAAATGGAGCTTTCAAAGAACCAGAAGGCAGAAGTCCAGATGGCCATACCTGCAGGGCTGAAGCCTGATTCTTATCAGGTGAGGTTCTGGGCAAGGTCAGGGGAGGAGACGAGCCTGATGAAGCTGAGGTTCTCCATCCCCGGAGAGCTGGCAAGAATGGCGTATGTTGGTTTGAGCGACTATCCTTTGGAAGCCGGCAAGGAGTATGTGGCCTTTGTCTGTGCTTCCAATGCTGCGGGCAGCCTGATGACCAGCTCTGAAGGGACGATATCTGCAAAGCTTGTTGGAAATGACGGGCAGGTCATTTTAGAAGATCTGTCCAAACACATCATTCCCAAGCAGCCTACCGGTTTCCAGAAAAAATTCATGCCGGCAAAGGATGTCACCAAGGCCAAGCTGTCAGTGGATCTTAAAGATGCTACAGGCAATGTTGTGGATTCGGTTGAGCTTGATTATGATCTATCCAAGTTCCTTCTTCCTGATGCGAAGCTTAGCCTGAAGGTCTCGGGGGATATATTCTCTCAAGACGATACTCTTTCCTATAGTGTGGATTACTATTCAGGCAAATTCCCTGTCTCAGGCAGCCTGC
>CAYJTA010000143.1:0-2916 GCA_964372825.1 uncultured archaeon
CTCCCTTTTCGAGCTTTCCACAGCCTATGATTCGGATGAAGGGTTCAGATTCATGGGGAGGCTGATGGAGTTCTTCAGCTACTGGTCCAAGAAGGCAAGCATCCAGCTCGCCAAGGAAAGGGGAAGCATGCCCTATTTCAGCAGGAGCTCCTATGCGAAAGGCATTTTGCCCTTTTCCGGATTCGAGGACAAAAAGAGTTGGACCTTTGACTGGCAGCAGCTTGCGGATGAAATAAAAAAAGAAGGAATAAGGAACGGCTATACGACAGTCATAGCCCCCACAGGCAGCATAAGCATGATAGCAGGCTGCTCGTCAGGCATAGAGCCCCTGTACAGCCTGGCCTTCGAGAAGCACGTCCATATAGGGGAATTCTATTATATGGACCCTGTTTTTGAAAAAAGAATGAAGAGCATAGGCCTTCTGGGAGAAAAACTCATGTCCGACATCGCACAAAACAGAGGAAGCATAAGAAGGCTCCCATATATTTCCGATAAGTTCAAAAAAGTCTTTGTCACGGCAATGGACATCTCCCCTGAAAACCACATAAGAGCGCTTGCAGCCTTCCAGAAATGGACAGACAGCAGCATCAGCAAGACCATTAACTTCCCTGCAGATGCGACTGTGGACGACATGAAGAAAAGCTACCTGCTGGCCTACAGGCTGGGCTGCAAGGATATTACAGTATTCAGGGACACCTCGATTAAAAGCCAGGTGCTGAGGCCGCCGGCAACAAAGGTGTCTGAACAGTCTGGTTTTGCCGAGCAGCCCCGGCAGGAGGAAAGGAAATGCCCCTTCTGCAGTTCTCCAGTAAGGCACCATGAGGGCTGCTTCAACTGCACGCAGTGCGGATACGGGATATGCACTTAGGCCCTGGAATTCTTAATCTCCTCCACGATATTTTTCCGGCATGATCCCACAGCAACAGATTCTGGCCCTCATAAATGGGAGGCGCACCAGAGTCCCTCCACCTCCTCTCAAGGGGATGATCTTTCGTGTAGCCAGCCCCTCCTATCATACCCATGCATTTCCTGCACATCTCACTGGCCTTATCTGTCGCAATGGCTTTCAATGTGGAGGAGTATGCCCTTAAAGCACGCGAGTGATTGCTGCTTCTGTCAAGGGATTTCGCAACTCCCCACAGATATGATAAGCCCTGTTTCAGTTCTGCCATAATCCCGGCAAGTTCAGTCTGGTAAAGAGGCAGATCCACAAGATGTATTGATCCGTCTCCCCTCGGAGTATCAAGAGCATATTCCATGACATAAGCTAATGCGCCCTTTGCATTTCCGAGGGCCTAGGCCGCGACAACAGGCCTGCTCCATCCCAGAGTTTTCAGCGCTGTCTTCAGCCCCTGTTCCCCTGAAAAGTCAAGCCCCAGAAGATCCTCCTGAGGAACCTCGACATCCTGCATAGAAATCGTGCATGTGGCTGATGCCTTCAAGCCAGCTTTATCCTCCTTCCCCGAAACCGCATACCCCTTTCCATCGCTGTGTCTGCTGTTCGGGACGAGAAAGGCCCCCACCCCGTTTTCCGTTCCATCGATTCTTGCGAACACCAGGGCATAATTGGCCCTCTCAGCCTCTGTCGTGAATATCTTTTCCCCGTTCAGAACATATCTCTCCCCTTTCCTTCTGGCTGTTGTTTTTATGCTGTCTGAAAACGAGCTGCCTCCGCTCTCTGTCAGGGCAAAGCAGCCATGGAGTTCACCGCTTGCTACCTTGGGCAGTATCCTTTTCTTCTGCTCCTCTGTGCCCCCGATATTGACGGCCCTGCCGAAGATGCTCATCGTGATTGCAGGGACTAGTGATGCTGACATGTCGCCATAGGCGATCTCATATGCAAGAACGCAGTCGCCGACATTTCCTAGATCTAAGCCACCATATTTTTCGGGTATGCTTATCTCGAAAAAATCGCTCTTGGCCATCAGATCAACAAGATCATGGTAAACCTTCCCATCCCTTTCCATGTCAGCGGCCTTCGGAAGAATATCTTTTCTTACCACACGCCTCATCGAGCCTTCCACAAAGCCCTTCAGCTCCTCATTATCCAGAATGGCCCAAGTAAGAGGATCTGTGAAACGATCCGCAAGATGCCTGTAAGCCATGAAGACATTTGGCAGACAGCTATAAATGGTTAAAGCCCAATTGCAGGCTACAGGCGAACATTCACAACTCTTTTAGAATTTCTCTATGTTTTATCCAATAATCTGGTCCGATTTGATAATGTTTTTCTAATTGGCTAAGCAGCTTTGGTATTGATTGAACTCCAGATTCAATGCCTTTACGCAATGCTCCCGACGCTTTACCTACCGACATTGTATAAAAGTTGCCATTATCGTCTATCTTGCACTTTGAAAGTTGAGATTTCTGGAACTTTACTGCCTCTTGTACAACTTCATCGGCGTTATTTATGGCAATGATAGCCCCGGGCGGATTATCTCCGCAAGCCTTTCTTTTGGAAAAGAAAGGCTACCGGCCTATCCAAAGAAAACACATTACCATCAATTCTGAGTCGGTATTTGTAATGCCTTTTTCTGGATAGCCTACCCTCTTTTTTGGAAAAAGAGGGTGGATTCGAACCGCCGTCAGCGGGTCTCTTCTCGCATCAGAACCTGCTGTTTTGTACCTGCCGGTTCCGATACCTCCAAACTATCATCGCCATGAGGCTCAATACTTTGGATATGCAATCCAAAGCCCGCTATGCTTGGCCGCTACACTACGGGGCTATCTGATAGAGAAATATGCCTTGCGGTCTTTAAATTCTACCCTACATGATAACAAAAACAAAACGAAAGGAAAAAAAGAAAAAATTATGCCGCTATGTAGCTCACAGCTCCCAGTGCATCCACCCTGCCCCAGCCGTAACTTGTGTCAAAGCCTGCCTTGCCCAAATCTTTAGCGGTCTTTATCAGGGCC
>CAYJTA010000144.1:0-2905 GCA_964372825.1 uncultured archaeon
CTATAGTTTGGCACAGACGAATGGGACAGACATAAGGTTTGTGGATGCGGACAATGCCACAATTCTTGCCCATGAGATAGAACTCTGGAACACAACCGGGGATTCTTTTGTATGGGTAAGAGTCCCATTGCTGGAAAACAGCACAAGCGACTACGCCTGGCTTTACTACAAAAACAACACTGCCGTTGTTGACGGCCAGAACAGGACTGGGGTATGGAGCACTGGATTCGTCAGCGTGTGGCATCTGGCAAGGAATTCCACGGAAAATGTAAATACAACTGACAGCGTTGGAACTGCAGGCACAGGAACCAACACAAATGTGCAGCTGAACAATTCAGGGCAGATTGATGGAGCCGGCCAGTTTGACGGGTCAACCTCAAATATCAATGTCGGAAGCTTGCAGCAGACAGGCAATTTGACCATCTCAGCATGGGTAAGATGGAATGTAGCTGATACTGACAGCGGCGGGATCATCAGCAACATGAACAGCGGCGGTACTCTTGGATATGCATTCTCTATTGCAAGCAACAAATCCCGGGCATATATCTATGGCGGAACATTCTCAACTGCCACCACGGACAGCCCGCTTTTCAATGACAGCCTTTGGCATTACGCCACAATGGTATACAAAACTTCCACTCCCTCAATAACCATGTATGTTGATGGAAAAACAGTACCTGCAACGATAGCCGGAACAATACCTTCATCTATCGGGGACAGCTTCACTGCCACAACAATAGGCAAGGGACTTGCCGGCATCAATTATCTGACTGGCACTCTTGATGAAGTCAGAATTTCAAATATCTCAAGATCTTCAGCATGGATAAACGCAAGCTACATGAGCCAGAACGATCCGTTCAGCTTCTCTTCAGTTGGGACGGAGGAAAACATCATCAGAGCTGGAAACATAACCTCAGTGTCTATTTCGCCTGCCAATGTCACCCTCTGGAAGGAGTTCATGGCTAACTTTTCAGTTCCTGCAAATACCCAGATAAACTTCTCCGTCCTCAATGCCACTGACAATTCCACCAAATGTGTTATCAACTCTTCCCAAGCCTCAGCAATCTATGACATCTCCGACTGCGCCTCCGGCTTAACATCAATCAAGCTTTTCGCAAACATGAGCACTACCGACTCTTCAGCAACGCCGGATCTGTATTCTTGGAATGTGACATGGTCAGATTCCCAGAACCCTTCCATGGAGATAAAGCTTGTCCACTCAAACGGGACAGTCATTCCGAATGTGAGGCTGAATGTGACGGACAATGCAGACGGCTCGCTGGACTGCAGCAAGGTCACAATGCATTCAGGCTCCATATTCTGCAATCTGGAGGGCTCGAAGACATACTCTATAAAATCAAGGTTCGGCGCACACAACATTTCGGTCAATGGCTCTCTGACGGATGTCAATGCCACTATAGGGAAAACAATACTAAACTGGACTGACAATTTCAACAGCAACGGGCTGGGGACTGATTCTGTAGGCGTGGAGAGCAGCGGCAATCTCACGATAGGGAACGGTGAGGTGAATCTTACTGGAACGACACAAACCCTGCAGAGTCTCAGCTGGAGTCCCTCATATGTCTCTTGGACAAAAAGAATAAACATAACTATAAACAACAGCCAGAATCCGAATGCTCTGACAGATTTTCAGGTTCTTGTGAACCTGTCCGCCTTCCCACAGGCCATAAGGAATTCCTACTTCGGCAATTCTGTTTCAGGAGGGAATGACACAAGGTTCACATGGTACAACAGGACATCTGGCCAGGAGCAGACTGCCGCGTATTGGACAGAGAACTGGAGTTCCTCCACGCAGGATGCACAGGTATGGGTGAAGGTGCCGTTTGTAGAAGCAAACTTAAGCGAGACTTTATACCTTTATTACAACAATTCCGCTGCCGCTTCTGCAAGCAACGGGAGCAATGTGTTCAGTTTCTTTGACGATTTCGATGACAATTCCTTCGACACAGACAGGTGGACAGTCAAATGGGGAACGTCGGCGAATGTGAAGGAGCAAAACCAGATACTGAACGTGACCTATGATACGGATGCCTTAGATATATCCGTCCAGTCAAACACGTTCACAAAGACAAGGCCATTCATCGTCCAGTACGATGTCATGCCTGTCAAGTCCTCTGTAGGCGGATCCACATGGGTCATTGGGCTGCTGCACACAGGCACTTCTGCAACAAACCAATATAAAGTGAGTTACGGCAATACGGTTGGTTATAATCTCATTAAAGACGGCGTGCAACAAGGCGGCTACCAGGACGGGACCACGGATATGTCCCTCGGAAACTGGTACAGAATAAAAATGCATGTCAACACGACAGGCATCTTCCTCTACAGGGACAGCATCCTGAAAGCATCATGGGTGGACACGACATACGACAACCTGAGGGTGGGTGTCGGGAGGGAAAACAACCTGAGGGTTGAGTTTAACAAATACCATGTCCGCAACTATACATCC
This sequence comes from uncultured archaeon, assembly GCA_964372825.1. Taxonomy (GTDB): domain Archaea; phylum Aenigmatarchaeota; class Aenigmatarchaeia; order QMZP01; family QMZP01; genus JACPNN01. The sequence continues at coordinate 2,471 of CAYJTA010000144.1, forward strand.
TCTGAACCGAATTTAATTGCCCAGTATCAGGAAAACATCACATATCACGGCAACCTGACATCAGTTCCGATAAGCCCAGCCAGCCTTCAGAGATGGAATATATTCGCTGCAAATGTCTCTGTACCTTCAGGCACGAGTCTCAATTTCTCGTTGCTCAATGCTTCGGACAACTCAGTCAAGTGTTTCATAACTTCAGGACAGGCTTCAGCAGGCTACGACATTTCAGACTGCGCCTCAGGCTTAACATCAATCAAGCTTTTCGCAAATATGAGCACTACCGACTCTTCAGCAACGCCGGATCTGTATTCTTGGAATGTGACATGGTCAGATTCCCAGAACCCTTCCATGGAGATAAAGCTTGTCCACTCAAACGGGACAGTCATTCCGAATGTGAGGCTGAATGTGACGGACAATGCAGACGGCTCGCTGGACTGC
>CAYJTA010000145.1:0-2905 GCA_964372825.1 uncultured archaeon
TTTGGTGTCATGACTGTCACATCATACTGTTCTTATTTTGAAGAGATTTACTATAGATGCGGATATTATACAATCGTCTTTCAATTGACTGTTGCGCACGGTTCATCCGTATTCGTATTCAGCGATAATATTTCCGTTTCTGTCCCTTATTGCCGCCTTGTCCCTGTCGTTGTTCCAGATGGGCCTTCTCCCGCCATTCCAGTAGAGCTCCTCTTTTGTGTTGTTGCCATTTCCTGAGTATACCTTTACCCTGCCTGCAAGCATGAAGCCGTCCGGGAAGGCGTATGTGTGGTTTGAGGAATCGGATAGAGTATAGCCTGTCATATCTGAAGCAAAACCCTCTATAAGCACCCATTCGCCGTTCCAGTTCTCCCTTTTCCTGTCATCCCCCGGGGCATCTGCCTGTATCGAAATAATCCTGATTGCTGCCGGTCCCTCTTTTTGCTGGCACTGCTCAATGAGAAGCGGTTTTATGTTATTGGTTCCGCAGTTGTTTGCATCCGAACAATCCCTTTTCCTGTAACCGTCTTTGCAGTCGCCCCATAAGGTGCAATTCCAGTTTTCAGCGCAGGGTTTTGGTTGAGCTTCCTGAAGTGGTGAATTAGTTGAGCCTGCAGATGGCTGAGTGCTGCTGCATTCAGGCGTGCAGTCTGTGCAGAGACCCGTATCCGGCACGCAGAAATTGCGGCATGTTGCCCTTATTCCGTCAGGACATACGACAACTGATTTTTCGCAGGACGCAGAAGCGCACTTATCCTTTGTGGAATTTGGCTGAACTCCTGTTGCGGGAAGGGTCTCTTTTGTCTGAGCTGTTGATTTGGTATCCTGTTTGTCTTTTTCAGGCAGCAGAATTGGTGATGTGCTTGTCAAATTATAATTCGCGGCTTCTTTTGCCCCCTCTTCATGCATTGCGTTTTGTTTGGAGACAATGCTGCCTGTCGGCTTATAAAGGGATGTAGTATAAAGAAAGGCAATAACAGCAAAGATTGCGATTATCGCTGAAACGGCAATTGCTCTCCCAGAATTCATCTTCTATATAAAAAGAATGCGATTTTAATAGTTAATCGGAGATGGAAGCATATCGTCGGATATGATTCGTGCCCAAATGCTCCCGTAGCTCAGTAGGACAGAGCGGCTGCCTCCTATATGCGCATGCCAGCATGCCATGCGGGAAAGCAGTAGGCCGTGGGTTCGATGCTACCCTTCTTTTCCAAAAGAAGGGTAAGTTATCCAAGAAAAGGCATTACAAGCGCCGAACAGGAAATGTCAAGTTCGGTAGAGGTAATGAGTTTTCTTTGGATAGGGCGGTACCCTTTCTTTTTTCAAAAGAAAGGTGTGCGCTGCGAAAATCCCACCGGGAGCGTTTATAAGCAGTGCAAATGTAGAGTATATATGGCCAGAATAATAGCAATAGCGAGCGGCAAAGGCGGTGCGGGCAAGACAACGCTCTGCGCCAATATTGCCACAGCCCTCGCACAGTTCGGCAAATCAGTCATAGTCATAGACACCAATTTAACCACGTCCAATCTCGGCCTTCACCTTGGCATGCCGTTCTATCCTGTCACCCTTCAGGATGTCATCAGGAAAAGAGCGAGGCTGAAGGATGCCCTGTATTACCATGCCGCAGGCTTTGGGATAATTCCGGCAAGCATATCGGTCGACAATGTGATGGTGCCCAAGCATAACGATATAATAGATGCGGCCTATAAGGCTGCCGGCATGGCCGATTTTGTCCTTCTCGACAGCGCGGCAGGCCTGGGAAGGGAAGCCACAGCTGCTTTGCAGGCCGCAGATGAATTGATAATTGTCACGAACCCTGAAATGCCCGCTATCACAGATGCCATAAAGCTTGCAAGGATTGCTCAGCACCATGAAGTGAGAAGGATAGGGTATATCCTTAACCGTGTCAGGAAGGAAAAGCATGAAATCACGGAGAAGGATACCCGATACCTGCTGGAACTACCTTTGATTGGCATTGTTCAGGAGGATGAGAGGGTGAAACAGGCCATTGCGGCCAGAATGCCCGTGGTAATCCACAAACCAAGGGCAAAAGTTTCCAGGCAAATAAAGGCAATAGCGGCAAAAATAGCCAACACACAGTACAAGGAGAGTCTATCCGATGTGCTTTTTGGCTGGCTGAGGTAAATTTTTTTATAATTTAGCTCCATATTTCCCTTATTCTGTCGCATCGCATAGTCCTGCGCAGGTGGCTCTTATGTCGATGATATGTGTTGATTGCGGGGATGAGTACGAGGACTTCAGCACTGGGGTCAGATATTTTGTCTGCTTCGAGTGTATTGCAGATGATGTTGAATAATTAAAATTTTAATTTAATTCAAACTGTTTTTATTTCTGATTGGAAAATAAGAAAGAGATTGAATATGCCATACAATGGGGCTCGAATACGGAAAATAGTCTTTTATCCAGTTAAGGCTGCAGCTGGTGTTGAGATGCCAAGCGCATTTTTGACAGAGGATGGTTTGGAAATAGGACACTACAAAGACCACCAATATATGATTGTAAGGGCAAAGCTAAATGAAAAAGGTGTCCACGATTTTCTGACGCAAAGGGACAATAAATACAGAGAAGATAAACCGCAAAACCTTTCCATAATGGCATTGATAAAGCCAAGTTTCAGGGGAGATGTTTTGACATTAACATGGAAATATCAAGATCCAATAGAAGTCCCCTATGATAGGGATAAAGGAGTGGAAATACCAATAAGGGTTTGGGAGCAGCAATGTAATGCTGTTGACCAAGGAGATAAAATGGCTGAATGGCTTAGCGACCATTTGGCTCTGGATGTTAGACTTGTAAAGGCAGCAGGATCTTTCTCAAGGATGTCAAGGCCAAATTACATGAAAAATAACAATCCCTTACGCTTCCAGGATGGTTATCCTGTCCA
>CAYJTA010000146.1:0-2899 GCA_964372825.1 uncultured archaeon
TCTGAGTTTGGTGATAAAGGACCAGACATCCATGCCTGCCATCTCTGCAGCCTTCGATATGGTTATGACTCCTTTAAGATATTCTTCTGCCGCCCTCCTCCTCATAAACTCCCTGTAGCCCATCAGCACAAGCTTCCTTATGACTGTGCTCCTGTCCTCCATCTCCTCTCTGCCCAGTTTTTCTATCCTCCTGAGGACTTCCTTCGGAAGCCTTATGCCTATTGCTTGTCCCATTTCAATCCCTCCATCAGCAGTTTGTCTATTACGCTGCTGCTGAACCAGCCTATTTTTCTCAGTTCTTCCAGACTTTCAGCGAACTTCTCTTTGCCTATCATGTTTTCCCTGTGCAGCTTCAATATGATGGCCGGAGTGCCAATAACTTTTATGTCCAGCAGGACGCTTTTTTTCCTGACATTGTCGTCATCTGTTGCAAGATAGCGGGCTTTTTCCTGCCAGTAAAGCGCAACAGCCTCGGCCTCGCCTTTCTGGATGCTGAACGTTTCAGCCTTTTTTATCAGCGCTTTGTTTTCAACATGCCTGACTGCTATTCTTTTCCTCTCTACCATGTCTGCAATTATTTTTGCATCCGGATAGCCCTTTTCCTTTCCGGCCATGGCCTCCCCGTGTACTGCCTCAGGCATGGCAACATCCCTGAAATGGCCGCAGGTTTTTTCCAGCAGCGTTACTTTGGCCAGGTGTATCAGGACCATGGCATCCATTATCAGCATTGTATTATATTGTGCACATTGTATATTTAAATCTTTCGATTGCTGTAAACGGCATGCAGCGGGAAAAACTCATAGTAGTTTTTTTCGTCAAACCATGCGCATTTGAAATCCTTCACAGCGAGCTTTGTCCGGCTTGCCAGGGCCAGGGCATACATGGTCAATTGGTTTACAGCATTCACCTTTTCGGCCTCCGGCTTGTAGTCCAGGATATGCATCATCCCATTTCTTATCTGCAGGATGTCGATGTGGCCTGTTATCGGCGTTCCCTGCTGCCCGAAATTCAGCGTGAACCCCTTGCTTCTGAAGTAGCTGATATCATGGGCTGTGAGATACACAGGCACCTCGCATGCCACTGTCACTGAATCATTCGCTATCATGAAATCCTCTATTGAATCATGCCTCTCCCTGCTGTTTTTTGCAAGATGCAGCCCCAATGAAGCGAGGGTGTTGGCCAGATTCTGCTTTTTCAGGCTGGCAGAATCAACAGCATGGAATCTCATCCGGGATGACCTTGAAAGCTCTTCCATCCCGGCCTTCGGCTGGAATATGTGATGCGGGAATCCGTTTGTCGGAATCTTTTCCAGATATATTTTCAGCATCCGGAATTTGTTTTCAGGTATTTCCTTCGACAAAAGGTCAAGCTTTGCCCTGTGGAGCCTGTACCTGTATATCTGGCTGTGCTCGAACTCTTTGGAGAATATCATTTCCTTCGGCCTGCAAAGCTTTATTGCGTTGTTTCTCAGCCTCCCGAAGGTGCAGACATGCGAGTATGACTTTATCCATGAGTGGATGGTTGTTTCAGGTATGATGATATGGAACCTTCTGGCCATCTCTTTCCTTGTCTGCGCAATTGTACGGCCGAGGTTGTAGAGGGATATGGCCCTCAGGATGGCCTTCAGGGGGTAGCTTTTGTATCTGGTCTCCCTGTCCGAGAACGTTTTTCTGCATGACTGGCACATGAATCTCTGGACTGTCTCATGCCTGAGGTTCAAGACGCCGAATCTTTTGGTGTTTCTGGATCTGCAGGACGGGCAGAAGGCAAAGGGGCTGGAGGGCCTCATTCATGGAAATTGGCCTTGTGGGTTAAAAAGCAGCTTGGTTGGGGGAGCGGCAACAGGATTTCGGATGGCCGGCAACACAAAACTGCATGCAATGGGGCAACAGGGTTCTGGAAATTGATGCACTGCAGTATAGATGAGGGTGTCAGAGGGCGATGGAATGGAACAGTATACGGACAGCCTGATGAGTGTCCGTACTCCACGGAATTCCCAATATCATTAGTCTTCCCATTCAATTATCGTTTTCTTGCCGTTGATAAAAATGCACTTGAACATGTCCAACCCCCTCACCCTTCCAAGAATAGGAGGAACGTCATTTGAGTCTGATATTGCAGCAGGCAGCTCGAATTCCTTTCCGTTTATTCTGAATCTAAGCTGGTGTATGTAGACTATCAGTTTTGCGTATGGAACAATGCCTTTGACCTCATGTGTTTTTCCCTTTGTTATATCCTCCATCAATAAGCTGCCAACATCCCTTGGCAGGATTGAAATGTCAGCACCAGTATCTGCCAGCATGTTCTCTATTCTTATCCACTCTACCTCTCCCTTTATTTCAACCGCAACCAACGGCCTCAAAACTTTTCCAAAAAGTCCGCTCTCCTTTTCTGTATAGTCAAAAACCTTTTCTGGCATTCAAACACCTATGCAATCAGGATTCCTGCAGGCGGCTCCCATCTGATAGATAATTTTTTGTCAGGATACTTTCTCTTTGCTTGTTCCCACATCTGTTTCAGATTCCTGCCTTCCAAGACAGGTTTCCCGTCAGCCAATATAATGTATTCGTACATTTTTTCCATATCTTTTCACCTCTGGTAATTCCTATTCTATATTTCGTATCGAAGCTTTTATTGGTTTCATATCATGGGGGTTTCGCAGCCTTCAGGAAGCAACAGGATTTCGGATGGCCGGCAACACAAAACTGCATGCAATGGGGCAACAGGGTTCTGGAAATTGATGCACTGCAGTAGAGATGAGGGTGTCAGAAGGGGCTGAAGGCAACGTATATAACAGTGTTATATAAACCTTTTTTTGGCATTATAAATCCAAAAGGTTTAATCCAAAACCTATGAGGCCCTATAAGGCCTCAGGCCATCGGATATAACAGTGTTATAT
>CAYJTA010000147.1:0-2891 GCA_964372825.1 uncultured archaeon
GCCGCCGGGTGATGTTATGTTCAGCGCCGGCAGATCCCTGCAGCAGCAGCCCTGCTGTATGGCTGAGTTGGGACTGTAACAGAAGTCGCCTTGCTCTGCCAGATAGAGGTTGCCCTCGACGCATGTTCCGAAAGCGCCGATGTTCATGCATGCGTCGTCAAGGGCTTCGCCATGGTTTTTGTCGAAGCACCACTGGTTGCAGCCCGGGGAGGCAACTGCCATGGGAAAAGATATGAAAATGGGAACAAGTATAGTGGAAACTAATCTGATAGAAGAATTCGAATTAACATATTCTATTTTTCCTAAACTGATCATAATAATTGATATTTCATCCCTATTGCTTAAAACCTTATTTCTGCACGCAGCAGCAGCCCTCAAGGGTCTCGGGGCAGACGGATTTGGATTCGGAAGGCAGGAGAAGACCTTTCACGCAGGAGCCTATGGGCTGGCATTCATTACTTAGCGCATCTGCATAGCCATTTTCTTTGCACCACTGGATGCAGCCGTAGGGCTCTGAAGGTTTCTGGAACTGAAGGCCTATCAGGAGCAGGGCAGCAAAAACAGCTAGGGCCGCTGCCAGAAGAATAATGTGGTTCCTGTTCATTTTCACTCCCAATATCTATTATAATTTCATGTTGTTGCTTAAAAAAGCATTTTCATGCTGTGCTATATGATGCAGCCGGCTTTTTCGGCCTTGAGCAGCAGCCCGCCGCTTTCCTTTATCTCAGCCTTCGAAACGGTTCCTGACTTTTTTGTCCTTAATTTGTCATTGGTATCAAAATAAAAGACCTGGGACTAGGTGCCGCATTTTTTGTCAAGAGCAGTGACATCGAAATCAATATTTGATGAAGTAATGTACCAGTTGCCTGTGGGAGATATTGAGGAAGAGGGGGTGTAGCTGAATGTGCAGCCAAGATTTTCGGCCTTCAGTATGATGCCGCTGCCTGAATTGTATTCATTTTCTGTTAAAATGCCTGAATTTCTGGACATAAGATTGCCCGATGCATTGAAATAAAATGCTTGGGAGTTTGGGCCGCATCTATCTTTGATGTTATCGAGGTTTATGCCCCATTTTGGCTGTGCAAAGATGAAATGGTGGCTGAATGTGAGGTTGTTCTGGAAGTTGCACTGGAAACTTGAAGCTGCAGGGTCGCTGATTTTTCCGCTGCTGTTCGTGTGAACCCACCAGCCGTATGTTTTTCCTTCTGAAGCATTGTGAGTGAAAGATATTCCTGTTGTTTCGGCTAATAAATCGCTGCTGTTGCCAATGTACCAGCCATCGATTGCGTGAGGGCCGTTATTTGCAGGGTCATCGATTCTCAGTAAATAAGAGGATGCATTGACAACAGCATCCCATGAAACAGTTCCCTGAGTGCCTGATGTACTGCAGTTCGTTCTGAGATTGGTTGGGGCTGAAACTGCTGGCCTGACTGTGACAAAAATCGTTTCTGTACCAGTTAAGGCATTGTCACTGGCTGTGAGTTTAACTGTATAATTTCCTGCCTCCTTGAATGTATAGTTTACTAAAGGTCCGGCTTTGATTTCATCTTTGCCGAATGTCCAGTAATATGTCAGTTTATCACCATCGGAATCATAGGAATCTGTGGCCGAAAACTGCACAGTTAGGGATATGTTTCCAGTGGTCTGAGAAGCAGTGATTTTTGCTACAGGCGGCCTATTCACAGGCATAAAATTGCTCTGCCTCCCCACAAGGGCCTTGCCGTTCCTGTCCGAGGCCACGTAAAGGATTCCCTTTGAAGTGAGGACCCAGCTGGGGGAGTCATGACGCCAGCCGAAGATTTTTGAGGAAGCCTCCCATGTTTTCCCGCCGTCTGTTGTGGCGGTTGTGTATATCGTTCCATAGGCGTCATGCATTAGTCTGGCTTTGTTAGGAGACTCGTAGCCGACAAAGACAAGGGTTGAGGAGGAGAACAGTACTTTAAGATCCTGCCAGTCGCTCTCGTTTATTCTGTCCTTTACTTTGGTCATATCAGGCAGACGGAGCATAGCAAGGCTGGCAGTTGCGTCTGGACTCCTCTCAGGCCTGATATCGAAAAAGGCCAGAATAGAATTATTGACGAAAAGAAGTCTGGGATAATTTACGTGGTTTGGCCCGGAATAGATATTCCCTGCAAAGCGCCACGTTTTGCCTGAGTCGTTTGAAGTCCATAGACGGATATCGCTGTCCATATTTGAAACCTGATCCTCTGAAGCAGCCTCAGCCACATATAGACGGCCGTCAGGGCCTTCAGCAATAGAAGCGTCCCAGTGGTTTGGAGAGGGGTCAGAATCGCCTACTATTAGTACAGGAGCGCTCCATGTCTGGCCATAGTCAAGGGATCTTGTGAAGAAAAGGCCTGTATGGCCGGTGAAGCTGTCCTGGCTTGTTTTTCCCCGGGAATAAGTCACCAGAATTTCTCCATTGGCCCTTCTCGTAATATAGGTGTCATATCCTGAGCGGGGCTCGCTTACATTGAGCTTCCAGGGTTTGGACCAGTTCTGGCCGCCGTCTGCTGATCTTGCAAGAAATATGCCTCCTGTTGTTGAATCGCCATAAGAGTCATCATCATAGGCGCAAAGGATGTCCGAAAGCGTCTGGAGATAGACGCAGTTGCCGTCAACATAGAACGGCCAGCCGGTAAAGGAGGGGTTGTAGGCTGTGGCGATTGTCTGGATGGGGCCAAGCTCTGCTTGTACAAAGGCTGGTTGTAGGGTCAGAATTAATCCAGACATCAGCATAAGACCTATGCTTTCCCTGTAACATATCATGGAATACTACCCTTATTTAATTTGAGCTTTACCTGCTTTTAAGGATGGAACCAAGCAGAGAATTCAACGGCTTCATCCCGAAACTCTTTATGAAACCGCTCTTCCCACGCAATCACACAACC
>CAYJTA010000148.1:0-2878 GCA_964372825.1 uncultured archaeon
TATGAGTGATGAGACAACTCACGCATATTGTATATAAACTTTGAAGATCCGTCCATTGAGTCTCTCCTTGGGGGACCGGAGGGGATAGAAAAGATTTACAGGAGCTACAGAATGCTGGTGTGCAGAGGTAAACCTACTGTTATTGTCCTTGATGAGGTGCAGAATGTCCCGAGATGGGAAAAGTGGGTGAGGATGATGCACGAGAAAAAGGATGCAAAAATCATTGTCACAGGCTCTTCGTCAAAGCTGCTGTCATCAGAAATAGCGACTGTCCTGACAGGCAGGACGCTTACAATTGTCGTCTTTCCCTTAACCTTCGCTGATTTTCTCATGTTCAGGGGCGTTGAACTGAAGGCTGGCTATGATATGATAGCCAAGAAGGATCTTATCATGGGCCTGCTGATGGAATACATGGAATCCGGGGGGTTCCCTCGGATAGCAAGGGAGCCGGATCCATTTACCAGAAGAGCGCTCGTCAAGGAATATTTTGACGGCATAATATTCAGGGATCTTGTCCAGAGATATGGGATAAAGGATATTGCCCTCATAAGAAACCTTGCCGAATTGTGCATAAGCAACGCATCATCCTTGACCAGCGCCAATAAAATGCGCGGAATCCTCATAAATATCCTCAGGAGGAAGATATCAGGCAACAGGATAGTGGAGCTGATGGGCTATCTGGAAAGCAGCTTCCTCGTGTTCTTTGTGCCTATATTTCCCTGCAAGGTGAAGGATCAGAAGCTCTACCCGAAAAAAACATATGCAGTAGATACCGGCCTTTCTGGGGCTGTATCCTTCAGGTTTTCGGATGACGCAGGAAAACTGGCCGAAAACATTGTGTTTCTCCATCTTAAAAGAGCGGCCTATGATAAAGGGGAAGAAATCTTCTATTGGAAAGACAAGGAGCAGAGGGAAGTGGATTTTGTTGTAAAACGCGGACTGAAAGTGGAGGCGCTAATACAGGTATGCTGGAATGTGGAGGATGCAAAGGTGAGGAGGAGGGAGAGGAGCATTATGATAAAGGCGATGGATGAGTTCAAGCTCAAAAAAGGTACTATTGTCACCAAGGATTTTGAAGGAAAAGAGACGGTAGACGGGAAATCTATTGCCTATATACCGCTTTGTAAATTTTTGCTGGCTGGTAGCTGATAAAGAGACGTGCAATGCGGAACAGATAGCAATGACAGTTCACTCAATCCTTATCTCCTCCCATCTCACATTCCTTTTTTCTATTGTTTTCTTCAGCCACCTTTCGACAGGGCTCAATTTGCTTTCCCCCTTCTTCACCTCCACAAAAACAACCTCCTCTGGCTCACCTGAGGAAAGGCCTTTGAACACGATGAAATCAACCGGGGAGCCAATAAATCGTGCTTCTGTCGGGTCGTGCCTGAACCCCGGAAGATAGGGCGCAATCTGTTCAGAAAAGAGGCCTCCAAGGGTCAGCCTGCTCCTCTTGGACGCGTCCTGCCTTATTTCCCTTTCCTTTCCGGCAAGCCAGGACTCGAATCTTGCCTCCATGATTTTCTTGCCGAGAAGGTAGCCTGCAAGGAGGAACATGAAAAGCCATGCCAGAAGGAGGAAAAGTTCGATTTCCATGGTTTCATGTTGGGCCGGTTCAATAAAAGTGCGATTATTTTCTGGAGAGCGCTTTTATGGCCTCTTTCTTAAATATTGAAAAATCAGCAAGGTTGCTTTTCAGTATGCTGAACACTATTCTGTCATCCGCCTTGCCGTACCTGTGCACGAGGTTGTTCCTGAAATTCTTCATCTTTTTGAGCAGCCTGTAAAGCTCTTCAGAAACGATTTTGCTGGCCCTCAGCCTTGAAAGGACATCATCCTCATCATGCGCCAATCCCAGTTGGAACTCTGCCACAAGGATGTTGCAGACATCAAAGACTGTCTCAAGAGAAATCTGGAGGAGCCTCTCACATGCCCTTTTTGTCCTCGCATCGGAGTGGTATTCATGGAGCGTGGCCGGCATGTATTTTTTCAGCTCGCCAAGATAGCCGTCAAGCTCTGCAAGCATCGCAAGAATCCTTTCACTATCCATGGAGCACCTTCCTTGTGTAATAATAATAGTGTCTGCCGTAGTGCCTGTACTGATTCACTGTATCGATGGCGATATAATGGAGGAGCTTCATATCCCTGCAGAACAGCAGCTTTCCCTCTTTCAGTATCCTGCGCCTTATATACAGGGGGAGGCTGTAGAACTCTGAGGCGTCAAGCCTGCTGCTTATTTCAGAGAATTCTGAAACCTTGTGAAATGCCCTTTTCCTGCGGGAAAGGAAGAGACAGATGTCGATGTCTGAATTTTTGGTGTTTTTCCTGGCCGCACGGCTGCCGAAAAGCATGATTGCGAGCACTTCCTTGTCCCTTTCTGCTTTTCTCACCACTTCTTCCAGTATCTGCTTTTCCGCAAGATGTTTCATAATTATTACTTCCGATATGGCAATAAAAAGCATATCATAATAGCGACAAACATGTAACGCTGCAAAAAAGCAAGCTTATAAGCCTTCCTCTTCCAAATATGGATAGGTCGCTATGTCGAAGAATGAGAAGATGACGATGCCCATGTCGACTGCAGGGCTTGTGAGGTATTTCGAGGAGTCGAAGGAGTCAGTGAAGATAAAGCCCGAATATGTTGTCATATTCAGCTTTGCCCTCATAGCGCTGGAGATTGCCCTGAAGTTCGTTGTCAAATAACATCTTCTTTTTGAACGTCTGACGTGAAGCCTCTTGATTTTTTGATGAAATGTTCAAAGTATGTAACTTTTGATGCCGGTCGTTTTGCCTTATTTGTCAATCAAAAGAGAGAAGATGTCAGAGCGTGTCTAAAAATTATCCCTCGACAACATTATTAAGAGGGTGAAATTATGGG
>CAYJTA010000149.1:0-2864 GCA_964372825.1 uncultured archaeon
TAATTATTATTGGCGAGGTGGTTGATAAGTTTGGGATTTGCGGTTAGCTACTATATTCCGGCTCCTCTTCCAAACGCATTTGCACCGAAAGGACATTGTTGCGCTTTTGAACAAGTCACTGAGTTTGCTACTTCACGGGAAAAGTTGGTAGGCTTTTCGTTATAGTCCACTAGGCACGTGAATGGCCACCAGCCTCTTCCGTAATTGATGTAGGCAAAGTAGTAGATACCGTCCAACGCAAAAACCGTGACTATCGAAACCAAAAATGATGCGGCAGCGGCAATCAGTATTATATTTCTCATGATATCATTCCGCATAAATATTCCCCAGACGGCTAATAAACGGCCTGCATTCCGCAAAAATTGGAAGTGAAATTGTTATCCTGTAGCGAAAACACGTGCTAAAGCTAATGAAATAAGGGCGTATTTAAATCCTGATGAATAATCCATTTATATGCTGGCTAAAGATCTCTCCTGGATACAGTTCGTGAAGAGGAATGAGGATATTTTCAGGCAGATGGCTAGACATCTGCATGAGTATGAGAAGAGCCGAATGAGGCAGCCAGTTTTCTCAGCTCTATATACGTCAGCACCTTGTCATAGATATTGCTCTCCCTTATTTTCTCTATGATGTCCTTGGCTCCAGAAACAAAATATGCATTTTCCTTCATGGCAATCAAAACGTGCTGGAAGTTCATCATTGTCCGCAATCTCAATTGCGGAATCTATGATATGCAAAAACAATGGCAGCGGATATGATGGAATAGGCTGCCAGATCAAGGATCATGCTGATAGGATTGAATTCAGTTTCCCCTGTCCACGGAAGCTCCTGATAGAATCCGAGAGGAAAGCCTATTTTCAGAGGGCCGCCAACTGCCCTTGAATCTGAGGATGCAAGGCTGAAAGCCAGAACAGAAACCACTATGAACAGAAGAACTGTATATAGCCAGAAGTTTTTGTCCTGTTTCTTTCCCATGGTCTCAGTTCTCGGTCTTGTCTTTTTCCAGCATCTTCCTGTTTGCAATGGCTTCGCTTGCAAGAAGCCTAAGCAAATCGCTGTTCTCTTTCATTGACTCTTCGGCAGTCCTCATAATTTCTTTCCTTGCCATATCAATCACAATGTTCCTTTATCCAGTGCTCAACGCTGAAGATATTCTTTTTGCCCTCAGCGATGCCATTTATGTATTCTCCAGCTTTATTTATATCCGTTAAAATGAGCTTTTTCCCGTTTTCCCGCAGGAATGTATCCGCCGCTTCTAGAGCTGCCCGTTTGTTGCCGTCTATAAAGGGGTGGTTTGCTATAATATCGCAAAGCAGTATGGCTGCTTTTCGGTAAATGTCGCTTTTGGATGATTCAACCTTGCTGACTATGAATTCAAGCTTGCTCCTGTCAGCAAGTCCTCCTTCACCGCCGAACTGCTCTATCAGTTTGTCATGGATTTTTATGATTTCTTCGACTGTCAGATACTTCATCAGTATCTATTGTTTCAGCAGTTTAATTGCTTATTTTCACTACACTATTAGTCGTCATCTTGCAAAAATCAGATAGCTTTTCAGTTCTCCGGCAGCTTTATGTGAACCTTTTCGTACTGAACTTGTCAAAAGGTTCAATCCAAAAACTGATTGAGGGCTGACAGCAGAAGATGTGCTACTGTCAGTTTTCAGGTAACTTGATTCCAAATATCTTGCTCTCCCCTTCATCCATGCTTACCCCGTAAACCTGGTCTGCATACCTTATCACCTCGTCATTGTGGCTGATTACTATAAATTGCGTCTTCTTGGAGTGCTTCTGCAGCATTTCAGCCACCCTCTTGGAGTTCTTCTTGTCCAATGTAGCATCAGCTTCGTCAAGTATGTAGAATGGCAGGGGCTTGAAGCTCTGGACGGCCATCATGAAACCAAATGCTGTAAGGGTCTTCTCCCCGCCGGACATCGAATCTATGCTGAGGAGGTTCTTGCCCCCCGGGGAAGCCTTGACCAGAAGGCCTGAATCCAGGTTGTTTTCCTCCACAAGGCGCAATTCAGCCTTGCCGCCTGTCAGTTCGCTGTATATTTCCTTGAAATGGGAATCCACATTAGTAAGGACGTGCATGAAGACGGAAAGCCTCTTTGACTCGATCTGCTTCATTGTGTCTATCACAGCATTCCTCTCTGAAACGATTTTGTCCAGCTTTGACCTGAACTCATCGAATTCCTGCTTTATGGCGTCGAAATCGTCAAGAGACTTGAGGTTGATGTTCCCGAGCTGCTGGAGCTGGGCCAAAGAGCTTCTTTCCTTCTCCTTCATCGCAGTCAAGCTCATCCCTGAGAATTCCTTGGGATCGAAAGCCATGCCCTCAGACTGCAGCTTCAGGTTGTCAAACCTTGCCTCCAGTTTGGCTTTCTCTATGCTCAGTTTCCCGATGGTCTGCTGCAGGGTCAGGCGGTTCTCATATGCCAGCCTCCTCTTTTCCCTGATATCCTTCAGCTTCGTATCCAGCTTGGCCCTCTCCATCTCGGCATTGGATACTTTCGTCTTCTTCCTGAATTTTTCAAGATTTGCAGCGTCTCCCTCCAGCTCCGCGATCCTGTTGGCCAGTGCAAGGTTTTCATCCCTCAGCCTGCTCTTTTCAGCCCCATAATCATCGATTTCCTTTGAAATATTCCTCCTCTGGTAGTGGCCTCCCATCATTGCGCCGCTCGTCTCTATAAGGTCGCCGTCAAGCGTCACTATTCTGACCCTCTGCCTCTCTGAAATCTCCCTTGCCGCTTCTATGCTCTTTGAGCAGGCCGTCCTTCCGAAGACGAAGTCCATTGCCCTTGAGTAGCGGGGATCGTATTCCATGAGCTCGTTCAGCCAGCCGATTGCGCCGCTAGGCAAAGGCT
>CAYJTA010000150.1:0-2852 GCA_964372825.1 uncultured archaeon
ACAGAAGAAATGCGACCCTAGGCTCTGATATCCTGTACACAAGGCCGGGGAACTGCTCCGGCTCGTATTCGGCGTTCTCAAGCGCAAGCGTGACCTGTTCCAGATCCAGCTTGGAGTCTATCTTGCTGCTGGCCACGATATTCTCGACATTGACCTTGTATTTGGTTGGAACATCAGCTCCGGCCTCCCTTATCTTGGCCACGATCTTTTTCACCGCTTCCATGGCCTTCTCTATGTTCTTGGCCCCAGTGCACACTATCTTGCCGCTGGAGAAGATGAGGGCTGCGGCTCTCGGTTCCGATATCCTGTACACAAGGCCGGGGAACTGCTCCGGCTCGTATTCCGCACTCTCAAGATTCCTGACAAGCTTGTTAAGAGAGATATTCTTGCCCAATACGACGAATGCAACCACATTCTCGACCTTGATATTGAATTTGACCTCTTTCATGCGAAACATTAGCACCGAAAGATTTATAAACTTAATGAATGCATTCGCAACTCCATGGTAAACTAGCCGGAATGTCTCTATAGAGATTGCGGCCATATATAGCGCTTTTCTTCCGGCCCAGTGAAGGGGTAAACAATATTAGGCAGGCAACCAAGAATAAATACAATTTGTCAATTGCAGGGCAATACATATGGACCTCACACTATTGGCTCTCCTGAACGCCATCTGGTTTATCCTTCCGGCATATGCTGCCAACGGCCTCGCCATCTTCTCAAAGGGGACGCACCCCATAGACATGAGAAGAAGATTTTCCGACGGAAAGCCTGTTTTTGGCGAAGGCAAGACATGGGAAGGCATGGCTCTGGGTCTTATAGCAGCGCTTCTTGCAGGGTTTCTCCAGCAACAGCTCCAGCCATATCTCCCCCAGGGCATGATAACCATGACGCCCCTGCTCGCATTTGTGCTGGGCCTTGGAGCGATGGCCGGGGACATTGCAGGCAGCTTCATCAAGCGGAGGCTGAACATACCCAGAGGGCATCCGGCCCCCCTCCTGGACCAGCTCGATTTCCTCGTGATGAGCGTGCTGTTCGCAAGCCTCCTGATGCCCATACACTTCGAGTGGCTCCTGATACTTTTCCTCATAACACCGTTCATCCACCTCTCCAGCAACTTCTTCGCCTTCAAGCTTGGGCTGAAGAAGCAGCCGTATTAGGCATAAAATGCCGTTTTGGGAAGCTGATGACTCACCTGTTTCGGCTGTTCATTTCTTCACACATTTATTTTCTTTGCAAGCATATCCGTCTTTGCACTGAAGATCCATGAAGCAGTCCATACAGACTTCCTTTCCCTGCTCACAGATTTGTTTCCCCTCCGTACAGCCCTCGCAAATTTTAGTGCAGTCGGAGCTGTCTTTGCATTCTGGCTTAAACTGGCCTCCCTTTACAGTAATATCCTGAGAGTTTGATATCAAAGGCTGTAAAGCCAAAAGTTCTTCAGTTTGGATTGAATCAGCCACATCACACGTTTTAGCGAGCCGTTTTTCAATGTCCTGGCAGTCATATATCGATATTGTATATGTATACACGCCCTCTTCCTGAAAGTAATCCGAACCGGAGGAAAAGCCTTCTTTATTGAGCCTGAATGGCGTTAGCAATATCAACGGCCTCTCTGCCGGCTCATCGGACAGAATCTTGCCGCTGGCTTTGTCAAAATGCTTTTCATCAAAACCCTCCCTGGAATATGTGTATAGTACTAGGCCTTTGAACGGTTTGCCATCGTATTTCACCTGATAGTCCAAAACAACTGGCTCGCCGACCTTTATGGATTTCGAAAATTCAAAATCAAGTCCTATCGAAGTTTTTTCATTCGAAGTGACTATCGAAGTTTGTTTATTAAAAGCGAAGAAGGTAAAAGCTCCGGCAATAACAACAACAATCACTAAAACTGCTATCAGCCACAACTTAGAAGATTTTTCGGCTTCTATCATATCAAATATTTCTCCAACCAGCTATAAATAAGCTGCATGCTGATAAGCGAGCCCTCTTATCTCGTAGAACGACAATTAAGCATGTGCTTTTCTAAAAAAGCAGAAATAAGCTTCATCTCTACTATTTCCAGCTGCCTTTCACCAATTCTATATCCCCAGCACTGTACCTCTCCGTCCCGAAAGCCCTTGCAATTTCCATCGAGGTGAAATTGATAACTGTTATCAGGCCATCCTCCCTTTTCCCGGGGTCCAGGTCATATTCGCCATAGCTCACAATATACGCAAGGCCCCTTTCCATGTCAGCATCCACGGCCACAGGATGCTTGTCTATGTATATCCTGCCGAGCAAAAAGCCTCTTTTGCCCATCTTCTGGAGAAGGCCGGAGGTGAAGTCGGCCACAAGCAGGGCCTTTTCATCCAGAAGATAGACAAGCGAATCAACTGTGTTTCCTTTGGCCGTTATGTTTTCTATGGTGAACTCTATGGTTTTGGAGGAAACATTTATGGCAGTTACAGCCTGAGCATGCCTGTTTCCGACATAAACCAGATCCCCGGCAGGCTCGATGTCCTGCAGGGCCTTGCCTATATGTATTCTTGCCACTTCTGAAAGGTTTTCAGTGCTGATCACAGAGACTGAAACATAGTTGGACACATAAAGCAGGCCATCCTGAAAAGCTATCCTTAGCGGCTCTGCCCCTGTTTCTATTTTGCGGGTTTCATTCCTCATCTGGGTATCAATGACTGAAACATAATGCGAGTCCCTGTTCGTCACATATGCTATTTTCCCGTCAGGGCTGAACACAATGCCAGCAGGAAATTTTCCCGCCCTTATTCTGGCCTTCTCTTCCAGGGCGCAGGAATCAATGACCGACACATCACTGCTCCCTGAATTGGCAACATATATCTCATTGGACCCCG
>CAYJTA010000151.1:0-2839 GCA_964372825.1 uncultured archaeon
TAGATTGACTTGCCGGCTAACGAGATCCTGATTCTAGTGTCTGTAGTTCAGTTGTTTGCTCTTCCGTTATAGATTTATGTTATAGATCTTCACCCTAATGCCGGCACAGAGAAGTTGTTTCAGCTCGCATACCATGTTGCTGTTGAACATATATATACAGCGTTGAAAATCGGTGCTGAAGAGATGTCAGGATCTGGATCTTCTGAAAGGAGAGCCATAGGCCTTGGAGTGGCCGCTGCTGCCAGAGCAGTTGACAAATTCAAAGGATATGCCGAAAAAGAAGACATGAAGGCAGGATATTCCCAAAGACATAGGGATGATAATTTTGGGACGACAGCGACTGATTAGTTCCTGATCAGCGGGATACGGCTCTTTTTTGTTTATATTCCTGACTTTCAATATTTAAGATGCCCAACACGTGTGCCAAGTGCGGCAAGATACACCCGGATGATGCGCCTTATCTGCTTGAAGGATGCGACTCCTGCGGGAGCAAGTTCTTCTTTTTCGTCAGGCAGGATCTGATAGAAATGGTGGAACAGGAAAGGCTCAAGCTGAACAAGCAGGAGATTGAAACAATCGAGAAGGACATAAGGGAGATAGTGGAAGAGGAGGAGCCTGAGGAAAGCGAGGCCGGCCAGGAAACAGTGATACTTGATCTCGAGGCCATAAGGGTTCTGAAGCCAGGAAAGTACAATATAGATGTCACCAAGCTGTTCGCCCAGAAGCCGCTTGTTATAAGGCTTGCCGAAGGCAAGTACAGGATAGATTTGTCAACTGTATTCCAGAGATTTCAGAAGGGAGTAGGACGGTAGAGGGAATGCTTTCCCTCTGCGTAAGGATTGATTTGTCGACGGTTTCCGGGAGGTTCCAGGGGGAAGGGGAAATAGGCGGCTTCTGTGCCCTAAAGTTTTTATTGCTTATCACCAACACAGTATCATGCCATCCTATGAGGGAATAAGAGAACTGAAAAGCTGGCAGCAGTACTCATTCACAATAAATGTCCTGAGATCTGACAGGGTTTATGCGGTACTATTCCATGCGGATGGATGCAGCGACTGTGTAAAAGTCGTGCCAGAGTGGCGGAGGGCAATAGAAATAGACGGCAATCTGCCGGACGCGCTCGAGTACCATGTCGGCGGCATGAAGGAACTGAGGAGCCAGGAGCCGCCGCATCCCGTCAGGGGGGAGCTGGAGAGGCTCGCCGGCAAAGTCTGCATGCCGACACTTGTTATCATGGCTAGGGGAAAGGTTTTGGGGATTACGGCGATGATGAACTGAGGGACCGTACTGCAGAGGAGATAAACGGCCTTCTCCGGCAGGGGATGGATTCTGCCATGCAGAAAAAGTATCATTCTTGAGCTGCACGATATGCAAATTCTGTTTATGGGGCAGATGCATAGCCAGTTAGAATTTATGCAGGCAGTGCTGATATCTACTTAGACCGCCATGAAATATAACCTCAAGATTACAATTGCCCTTGTTCTCATCTTTGCCGTATCGCAGATTATAGGCCTTTCCCTTGCGAATGCGAGCATAAAGGATCTGAGGGTCCTTGAGACAGGCGAGAAGGTCATCACCTATTCTGAGATACCTGTCGAGAGGCCTGATACGAAGGGCTTTGATTCCCTTGCCTTTATCCTTGTTGGGATTGCAGCCGCCACAGGCATCTTCCTTCTGATAGTGAGGTTCCAGTTCTTCAGGCTGTGGAAGCTCTGGTTCTTCGTGGCCGTCTGGCTCACGATGTCCATCAGCTTTTCGGTAGTCATGGAGCAGATATTTGCTCTGTCAATCGCTTTTGTGATAGCTCTCGCAAAGGTCCTTAAGCCGCATCCGGTGGTGCACAATGCAGCGGAAATTCTGGTGTATTCCGGCATTGTTTTACTGCTTTTCCCTGTATTCGAAGTGATATGGATCATCGCGCTTTTGCTTATCATATCCGCATACGATTTTCTGGCGGTCTTCAAGACCAAGCACATGGTAAGCATGGCCAAGTTCACCATGAAGGCGGGGCTTTTCCCCGGCATATCGTTGCCAATAAAAACTGAAGAGGAAGGGGGGATTGCAGGCAAAAGAGCTGAAAAACCAGCAAAAAAGGAGGAGGAGGCAGAAGAGAAGGAATATCAGGCGGCCATACTTGGCGGGGGGGATATTACTTTCCCCATGCTTTTTTCCTCTGTAGTCATGCAGGATCTTTTCAAAGGCGGGATTGACAAATTCACATCCCTGAATTTCTCCTTTATCATCACGCTTACAACGGCCATAAGCCTCTTCCTGCTGCTTTACATGGCCAGAAAAGGCAGGTTCTATCCTGCCATGCCTTTTGTGACTGCCGGATGCCTTGTGGGTTATGGGATTGTTTTGCTCTTTACCGGAACAGGTCTCCCCTTTGGCTTTTCTTGATGGGTTTTTGCTGAATGGGAAAAATTAAGATATTTGCAGCGGTTTGGAAACAAAAACATTATCAGCAGGCCACATCAATGTTCTTCATCACGCCGTCAAGCAGCAGCCACTGGGCTTCCAGGCCTTTCCTCAGGGCTTTTATGGCAATATCCTGTTCCTTCTTTGTCCTTGCGTGGCTCTCAAGCAGGTCTATCCATACCTTTGAGTGCTCTACATCCACTTTTTGATGCCTTTCAAAGAATTCAATGGCCCTCTTGCCCTTTATCCCGTAGAATTTCTTCAGGCCTTCTTTCTTGAGCCTTGCAATCTCAGGTATCTGGAACTCGTATGAAAGGAGGCATGCAGCCCCCTCTATGAGGGATTTTTTTGAAAGGGACTCGAATGCTTTTACTGCCTCGTTAGTCTCTTTAAATTCTTCTGATAAAATTACATGTTTCTT
>CAYJTA010000152.1:0-1159 GCA_964372825.1 uncultured archaeon
TCTGCTGGTCTATGGGCATGCCTTGGGCTATTTTCTTGGCAAGGCCGTCGACAAGCTCGAGCAGCTTGGGGTTCTTGTAGAATATGTCCACCTTGTAGCCCCTCAGGTTCCTTTTGTACTGGGAGACAGCTGGCTGGGTCAGGCCAAGGGCCTCAGCAGCCTGCTTCTGGGACATGCCATGCGTCTCAATAAGCTTCTTTGCGACTATTGCCCGGACAGCTGGCAGTATATCAAGGGCAATGAATTCGCACACAGGCTTCATACAATTATTAATTGTTGCTTTGCGGGCTTAAATATAACGGCGTTTTGTTTTTGAATGGCCTGTCATGTTAGATGAAACCTGAAAAATAAAGCCTGATGCTATCGATTCTTCATGCCTATTTGCCCTTCTTCACCGCAAAGTATTTCTCTATGGCAAAGACTATCCCGAAAACCAGCAGCAGCACTGCGATCGCATACAGCCTGCTCACATCGGCCTCGAATGCGACGAATATGGTTTCCCTGACAAGGGCTATGATCCCTATTTCCAGCACCCTCTGAACCTTTATCTGGTTGTGCCTGAGGTATGCCGTCAGCACAGTGAACAGCTCTATTAGTATTACTATAAACAGTATCTGGGCGATGATTGCCTTGGCCGTGTCGCTGAGGAGATGGATGAAAATGAGCGCGTGCAGCTCCTTTATGATGCCGACAAGGAGCGCGAAAATAAGCAGCAGTGTAAGGATATGCAGGACCATGTCCAGCGCTCTCAGGCACCTGACTTCGAGGGTATTGTCCATATTCTGCCCTTTGGAATTGGCCATAATCTCATACTATGGCAGTGGAATATATATGACATCCCCTGCCTGAAAATGCAGATAGGGGGAGGCAAAAATGTGGCCGATAAGTATTTAAATAATAAGGGGCAATGATAAACATCTTTTAGGGATTCCAATGGCAAGCAAACCTCACTTAAACCTTATAACAGTGGGACATGTAGACCACGGGAAAAGCACACTTGTAGGGAGGCTTCTTTATGACAGCGGGAACATACCCGAAACAGAGATGAGGAAGCTCAAGGATCTTGCGAAGGAACTGAAGAAAGAGACTTTTGAATTCGCCTTCGTAATGGACAGGCTGAAGGAAGAGAGGGAGAGGGGCCTTACCATCGACCTGATGT
>CAYJTA010000152.1:1169-2777 GCA_964372825.1 uncultured archaeon
CTGATGTACAGGGAATTCGAGACAGACAAGTTCTTCTTCACGCTTATTGATGCCCCCGGCCACAGGGACTTCGTCAAGAACATGATCACAGGGGCAAGCCAGGCTGATGCGGCCATTGTTGTCGTGTCTGTCAAGGAGGGCATACAGGAGCAGACAAAAGAACACCTCTACCTTGCCAAGGTGCTGGGCATAGCGCAGCTTGTTGTGGCCATAAACAAGATGGATGCTGTTGATTACGATGAGGCCAAGTTCAACGGCATGAAGGCAGAAGTGGGCAAGCTGCTCACCATGATGGGATACAAGATCGAGAAGATCCCTTTTGTGGCCCTGTCAGGTTATCAGGGGGACAATGTGGTGAAGAAGTCTGACAAGATGCCATGGTATAAAGGGGATACTCTTATAAGGACGCTTGATGCAAACTGCGTGGCCCCTGAGAAGCCTGTGAACAAGCCATTGAGGATGCCTGTCCAGGATGTATATTCTATTACAGGAGTGGGCACAGTGCCTGTAGGCAGGGTTGAGACTGGTGTTATGAAGCCGGGAGACAAGATCATATTCGAGCCTTCAGGAGTTACAGGAGAAGTCAAGACAATAGAGATGCACCACAAGCAACTGGACAAGGCCGAGCCCGGAGATAATATTGGTTTCAACGTGAGGGTGGCTGACGGCAAACAGATAAGGAAGGGGGATGTGATCAGCCATGTGAACACGCCGCCCACAGTGGCCAAGGAGTTCACGGCCCAGATAATTGTCCTTCAGCACCCGACTGTCATCACAAAGGGCTACACTCCTGTTTTCCACATACACACTGCCCATGTTGCGGCCAAGATAACAGAGATTCCGAAGAAGCTTGATCCCAAGACAGGACAGACAATTCAGGAGAACCCTGACATGCTGAAGCCGGGCGATGCGGCCATAATCAAGGTCGTCCCGCTGCAGCCCGTGGCCATAGAGAAGCAGGCTGACTTCCCGCAGCTGGCCAAGTTCGCCATCAGGGACATGGGGAAGACGGTTGCTGCTGGCGTGTGCATTGATCTGGTCAAGGCCAAATAGGATTTCAGTTGATGCTTTTTGATTTGACTAACTTCCTTTTTAGCCTATGTTATTCATAAAGAATTTCACAAAAATCAACATCTATAGCTCCTCTTTTAGCAGCAGTTCGGGGCAGATGTGCCTGCGGAATATTTAAGAAGGCAAACCTATAATATAATACATGTCACCTTCGGGCATGTATTTAGGGCTCTTTCTTGCGTTCATGTCGCTTGCCTTCATGACAGGCCTCATGATTGCTGATGATTTCGGGAAGGCGGGCTATCCTTTGAGTGGTTTTTTGACTGCACCCCCCACCTCAACCTCATATCATCTTGAATGTAACCGAAACACATACACATGCCAGAAAGTAGCTGGCAGCGGGCCGAACAAGTGCAGCACAATAGGGACAAACTGCGATCCGTTTGACGTTACTTATTCTCCTGCGCCAACAAAGCCCAAAGACCCCTTTGATATCTGTTATGAGCCTGTGATCGCATCGTTCTCTGTGACACCGCCTTATCCGCAGCCTGCACAATCATATGTCACATTCGACCTTGGCGGGAGCTGCATACAGAA
>CAYJTA010000153.1:0-2748 GCA_964372825.1 uncultured archaeon
AGCGCCTGTCGCGTAGTCGTCCGGGTAGCCCCTCGAGGAGAAGCCTTGCTGGTAGTGGGATTTGACTTCTTGGGCGGAGAGGGCACGCTTGTAAATCCTGACCTCGTCGATGGAGCCGTTGAAATAATTTCCGCTACTTCCTATCATGAGATCATAATTGCCGGGTATGAAATTTGAGGTTCCTGATTTGGAAGCCTCTAGCACTCCATTCCTGTATATTTTCATGTAATTGCCGCTGACACTGGTCACAAACGCGAAGTGCTGCCATGATCCTAACAGAGAGACAGGAGGCGTATAGCTGAGACGCCCGCTACTGCAGCAGACGCCGAAGTCCCAATACACTACTCCGTCTGACCATGGAACATGAATGTTAATCCTGTCAGGAGCATCGGCACCGATCCAAACGGTTGATGCTGACTTTACAGAGGCGAGATTTTGCCAAACCTCGATAGTGATTTCTTTTGATGGTGCTATATTGCCGAAGCCGGAAACATTCACATAATCATTGCTCCCGTCGAACTTCAGGCAGCCCCCCTGCCTGCAGTCGTATGTGTAGGCCGGGTCGTCGCTCCCGGAAGCCGGGCCTGCTCCCAGAGTGCCGTCGTTGCCGTAGCCTGAAATGTCCTTTGCTGTTTGGCCTGCCCCTTCATCAAGCCTCCAGAAGCCAATAAGATCCCTGTCGGCCCCGCCGTACCTGAACTCGGCATTTGCGATATGGGTGACGTTGTCTCCTGAGGGGTCGGACTTGGACCATGCGACGCCTTTGAGGCCTGATTCATATTGGCTCTTGATTTCGTCTGCGGAAAGAACTCTGGAATAGATTTTCACCTCGTCAATGGTGCCGTTGAACATGAAAAGGCTACAAGCAAATGACAGACATCCTACTCTAACATTTTCATTGTATTTGTAGACAATAGGCCCAACATAGCTTGCTGATGTTTTAAGATCTCCATTGATATAGAGTTTTGCACCGTCGATTCCGTAGGTTACTGTAGCAAAATACCACTGATTAGCTGACAATGGTGGTGAGTAAGCCAGAATTATCTCGTTGGCATCATCGGCGGAATTACTGTTTATAGTGAATCCAAGATTTGTGCTCTGTATATAAGTTCTCCATCCAGAGCCGTAGAAATCCCTTCCCTTATCGACCAAAGACTGCATATTGCTCACATCATTTGCCTTGAACCAGAAGGATACGGAAAGCTTATCGGTGAAATTTAATGATGTGCTGGGGTTCATAGAAACATAATCATTCACCCCGTCGAACTGCAAGGCCTTTCCGACCTTCCCTTTCACCAGAGACGGCCCTGCGCTCGCATTCGGGTAGATTGTGCCGTCATTCCCTTTTCCTGAAAGGTCAGAGGTCTTGAATATGCCTGAGATGTTGCCGCCGCTGACATACGGCACGTCCTCGAAAGGAATGTAAAGGACATTCTCGTCGTCGGTTATGTCGTAGTAGGTCAGGGTGGAGTTTGTAACTGCCTCAAGGTTTTCATTCGACCACCCCAGTGTCATATTGGCCAGATTCTTGCCTGTGGTGCTCTGGACGCTTGTTGTGCCGAGGCTGAAGAGGGCGTTCTTGTTGGCCAGTCCCAGTCCGCCCTGTATGTCTGAAGACTCGCCCCAGACGTAATCATAGACTATCCTGTCGAACTTGGTTGGTGTTGAGGTGTTCTCGAACCTCTGCCTCACCGACTTGAGGCTGTCGGAGGTGAACAGGGCCTGCTCATTCGAGCTGCCGTCGTAAAGGGCGACGCCGGGGAAGCCTTTTTCCGCAATCCTGTGCTGGTAGTGGAGCTGGACCTCTTCCGGCGTCAGGGCTCTTGTGTACACCTTGGCCTCGTCGATAACCCCGTTGTAGAAGTAATCCCCTACCCAGAGGTCGTTTGCGTTGGTTGCTATTGTCCCTGTCACGTTTGCCTTTGTGGCAAGGTTGCCGTTCACGAACAGCCGCAGCTCTGCGCCGTCGTATGTCTGGACGATATGGCTCCAGCCTGAGATGAGGTTTGCCGAAATTGTTGTGTTCATGGCGCTTGCGAAGGCCGTTGTCGTGTTCGCACCCAGCCCATAGGCCCCGGCCTTGCTGACTCCCATAGCTGTTTCGTTGCCGACTGTTGCGGCAGGCTCAGGGTAGGCGTATTTGCGGACCTTGAGGTCGTCTATCCTGTGTTCATTAGTAGCTCCACCTGTCCTCGCCCTCCAGCCGAAATTATTGCCGCCTTTGGACCTGCTGGCATCGTTGTAATTGATCTTGAGGGTGCCGTCATAGTAGATCTGGATGACTGTCCCGTTGTCGAGGACTCGTGCATTATGCCAGGCGGAATTATCAATCCCTGTTTGGGATGATGTTGTCTGGCTGGCGCCGTTCTCGCAGAGCTGTATCCAGTCATCATATTCATCATAAATGTAATGATAGCCTCCATCGCCTGCATCGCATTCCGACCATACGGCGGTTGTGGTATAGGCGAACAGGAATGTTGCGTCTGCACCCGTGCCGCCTCCTGTCCAGAACCTGAAGTCAGCAACAAAGCCGTCCCCTGGATTAAGGGTATAGGTGAGGGCACCTGTCACGCTGCCTGTGGCAGAGGTTAGCCTCGTCCATTTGTTTGTAGAATCATAAGCAGCGTTGCCGCTCAGCGTTCCGCTTGGCGCCACATCCATACTCTCGTAAAGAAGCATTGTATTCGTCGAGTTGCTCACATTCCCGACAGTGGGGTTGCCGTAGTACATGTAAATTGTTGTTCCCGA
>CAYJTA010000154.1:0-2746 GCA_964372825.1 uncultured archaeon
GCTCTTATAACATAATTTATTGTAGTAGGAGCTAAATTTGCCATAAAGATCACCTCTCCTCCCTATTTTTCCAAAATCTTCTATCTTGTTTTTCCCGAAATGCATAATCTCTTTCCTCAGCCTCTCATTGACCTTGACATTGCAGTTCTGGAGAAGGGTTTTGAGTTTTCCATTAAGCTTTCTGCCTTCCCCGTCAAAGTCGGTAAGCAGGACAACTTCCTGCCCCCTCCCGCTTGCTATCTCTGCAATTTTAGTCAAAGGCTTTCCGTTGATGCCGATAATATTATTAAAGCCCAGGCTTTTTAAAGCTGCAACATCTTTCTTGCCTTCGACAATCACGAGCATGCCATCCAGCCTTTCGAGAAGCCTGGACAGCTTCTGGAGCTCGTAATACTCCTGTTCGTGTTTCGGAATCATCAATAACACCTTGCCTTCAGGCAATAGAAATTATGGCAGGATTATAAATAAAAGAAGCAGAAAAGCGCATCTGATTTCAGAATATCAGCCATTTATTGCAGAGGCGGCATATTTTTAATATGGGATCTAGGCACCGCCGCTTGGCCATTCTAAAAGCCGCCCTCCCCCTCGAATACGTCATCAGGTTCATAATCCTTCTTGTAGCCCTCACGGTCATAGCCATGATAATCCTGAGCTTCCAGAACATGTCCCTCCCCCCGGCCCAGGACGACAAGCCGCAGAAGCCATATCCAATAATCCAGAAGAAGGCCAAGTTCAGCAGGGAGGAGGTCGCAAGGAACATAGCAGACTGTTATCAGTCCCTGTCCGGAATGAAGCCCATCGGCCTTGAAGGCAAGGTCTGCTACATCATGGAGTCAGGCAAGAAAGGGGACTTCAATTTCGTCACGGAGCCGAATATTCAACCGCTTCTGGGACCCAAAATACCTGTTGAATACAACACAAGCAGCGACTCCGAATTCCTCACAATCCTTTTCGACTTCACCAACAAGAAGATCATCGTGAGGAGCACGCTGGAGTTCGATGTTACGCCTACTGTAGCTGCATGCGCGCAGAAAGGCGAGGCCTGCATAGGAGTCCAGTGCTGCAAGGGCTTAGCGTGCAAGGAAGGACTGTCAGGAGAGAAGGCATGCTGCAAGCCCACTGAATGCCCTGCGAACAACGCCTGCATAATCAGCGGAAGGTGCTCTGGCAACAAGTTATGCTCGACAGGCAGCTGGAAGGCTTCTACGCCAAATGAAACAATCTGCGACGACAGGATGGACAACGACTGCGACGGCCTCATAGACATCAAGGATGACGACTGTGCCACAAAGCTGTGCACAGTGACCACGACAATCAAGGAAGCGCTTGAGAAACTTGCAGGCAAGTGCCCAGTAATTAATGTGCCTGCGGGCACATACAGGGAAGGCTGGATAGATGTGCCAGCAAATGTTCACCTGAAAGGTGAAGGAGAGAGCACTTTAATAATATTACCAGCAAACAAGGGTTGCGGGGATTATATTTTCAGGGTAAATGCGGACAATGTGACAATAGAAGGCATGAGCTTGGACGGTGACAGGGCAAATCAGGGTGAAAGGGTTGGCTGCGAAGCCGATTACGGCGTCTTTGTAGGAGGGGAAAGGCTTCCTCTGCCCCTTCCGAATGCGAACAATGTTCTCGTGAAGGATATGATCATAAAGAGCATGGCGGGAGATGGCGTATATGTCGGAATTGCAGGAACCATAACCAATGTCACAATAACAAAGAGTACTATATCGAATAACTTCAGGAATGGCATCTCTCTCACCAACGGCGATAAGGTTTATGTAACCGACAATTATGTTGACGGCAGTTCGGGATACTGGGGAGGAGGGTTGGCGATAGATGTCGAGCCTGAGATTGTGGGGCGGGTGTCCAATGCCTATATTCAGAACAACCGCTACAAAGGGGTTATTGAAGGTAGTAGGTATTGCAGAGGGCGTTGCAGCAATATTGTTGTTAGCGGAAACATACAGCAGTAGACTATCCAAAAAGAACCCTAGCGATTCTCCCATCCGGCTATCATTTTCGGAATCTCCCTGAAATCATGCACAACCGCATCCGCCGCATCCGCAAGCTTCTGGTTTTTAGGGTCAAATGCGATGGAATAGCCCGAAATCTCCATGGCCGGGATATCGTTCAGATGGTCGCCCACAAAGCAGACATCGATTAAAGACCATCCCCTCTGTCTGCAGATGCTTTCCAGCACCTTGCCCTTTCTCCAGAGATGGACATTCTCGGCTATCTCCCCTGTAAAGAGCCCATTGCTGACATATAGCTTATTGGCCACCGCAAACTCCATGTGCAAATTATTCCGTATGTATTCCGCGATAAAATCCACGCCGCTGGTCAGGATGCCCAGATGATACCTGCCTGCAAGATAAGCCATTGTTTCAGGGACGGCAGGCGTGTAAGGGGGAGGCAATACCTGCCTGCTCACCGTCTCAAAAGAAATGCCTTTGAGGCTGCGCGCATTTGCAAGCAGCCACTCAGAATACAGCTCCTTCTCGGGCAGATAGAATTCCAGCAGCCTGTTCCACTCGTCTTTCAGGCCGGCAGCAGCGCCAATGGCATCCCAGCTGCTTTGGAAAGGCCCGCTGTACTGCACCAAGGTGCCGTCCATATCGAAGACAATAACCTTCATAATCCTTTCCCATATATTTAACCTCTATTCACAGAAGTTGAGTATAATAAAATCTAAAGTTTGACAGTATATATACCCCACTATAGAAATCCCTATCTTCCAGAA
>CAYJTA010000155.1:0-2724 GCA_964372825.1 uncultured archaeon
TCCCCTCGCCATCATATTGTCTGCCTCTTGCCACAGCTTGATCGTGTGCTACTGCACCATGTTTCGAGTTTCATAGAAAACCCAAAATATTTGTCAATGAATTGCGATTTTTACCGGTTTTGGCATGCAGCATCCTGCAAGCGACGTGATGGCTGAGAATTGGGCAGCCTTGTAGGCCGGAGTCCCTTCGAGACAGAAGGGCCTGTGCAAGAGTACAAAAGAGAACAAAATGCCTGCCATCATGGCCTTCAGCCTCCTTTCCTTTTTGGATTTCATAATACTGTACCCCATGTTTCGAGTTTCATAGAAAACCCGAAATTGGCAATCCTTCCTTCTTTCTTGACAAGCTCGAAAAGAGGGAGCATATTTTAGGATGCCACAAGCATAGAAAGCAGACGAAAACTACCCTAAATATAGGCAGTAATAAACAGACAGATCAACGGCATCAACCTTTCTGGAAAAGCAGCTTGTAGGCCTTCTTCATTGTCCTTGCCCTGAATGCCTCCGTGATGGCATCCATGCTGAGGTTTAGCGACTCTTTTCCATCGCTGCTCTCGAGTATCAGGCCCTCCCTGTCGGATTCTTTTATCACCAGGCCTTTCAGGAGGTTTTTTGCGGCCTTCATGTCTTTTTTGGAGACAAAAGCGGCCTTTGCCTGGGGGAAGAGCTTCCTGCCTATTTCGCAAAGCGTCCCGAATGTTTTGGCCCTCCCTGAAGAGAAAAAGTCCCTGTAAAGCGCTTCAAGGGCTTCCTCCTTCTTCTGGAGGATTATTTTCCTCCTCTCGATCTCTGCGATGCCTATTTCCTTCGTCCTCATCATGGCGAGCACCGCGTCATTCTCGGCCTTCAGCCCCGATATCTTCCATTCCGCAGCCTTTCTGGCCTCTTCCTGTATCCTTGACGCTTCTCCCCTGCCTTCCCTGATGTGCTTTTCCGCCTCTGACTTCGACTGCCTTGATATGTCTTCGGCAAGCTTTTCGAGGGACATCTTAACCGCCTTTTCTGTTCCACATTATAGCAGATATATAACGATGACGATCTTCCATAATCAACTGAAGCACACGCACGCCTTCATCTGCAGGTTGCGGCTTCAAAGCGCTATTTACCTGCCGCAAGGCCGAGTATCTGAAGCGCTACGATGAGGCCAAAGATGACAATGGTCTCGGGTATGACCGTGAATATGAGCCCCTTGGCAAAGAAATTCTCGTTCTCGGCTATAGCGCCGATAGCCGCTGGGCCTATCTTGGCCTGGGCAATGCCCGTGCCGATGGCGCTGAGTCCTATGGCCAGTGCTGCTCCCAAAGCTATGTCAGTTGTCACTTCTATTGCCATACAATTTCCCTCCTTTTTATGATCAACATAATATTATGCATATTGATGCTTTTATTTGTTTTTGGCGGTTTGAAATGAGAATGGTCTGACAGGATAGTACTGAAACTATATTCAGGAATACAAAAAATGCCAGAAAGGGACACATCTGAATGATCACAATTAGGCAAGGAGCCCGGACAATTGCGGAACCACAAGTTCCAGCGTGCCCGGGCTCTGTTGCCAATTCATTATTATTTCTCTTTCCTCCTTCGGTTCGAGCGGATCAGAAAGCACCCGCTCAAAACCGTAGACACAAACACAGCACCGCCCCATATCCCTGCTGCCAGGGCCTTTATTTGATATGGGACGGGCAGCGCCGCCACAACGACTATGGCGGCACCGACTGCGAGGACAGCAGACAGAAAACTCAAAACGGTTTTCTTTGCCATTCTGCGCCTCCTTCTAGATGAGGAAGATGGACACAAAAGCCATTATCACTATTGTTTCGGGCAGGGCCAAATACGTCAGGCCCGTCCCGAAAAAGCTGGGGCTCTCCACAGTAGCCCCAATCGCCGCTGCTCCGATCTTCGCTTGGGCCATGCCAGTGCCCAGCGTCCCGCCGAGCATTGCCAAGCCGCCCCCTAAAGCCTTGGCCACCGCAACCATCTCGCTTTCGCTTTCCTTTGCCTCAGCCACTTGGCCGGCAAGGACAGCGAAACCTACGACGAGCAACACGACGTTAAACACCGTCAGTGCAACTAGAAGTCTCCTCATTTTTATCACCTCTTTAGGTTTTGTATAACTGGAAACTACAGAGCCGTCCGTCTTTCGCTGTCTTTCGCTGTTTTTCGCCCTCCTTTCTTCTGAAAAAATACCTACTAAGACCTTTGTCACATTCCAAAAGTGACAATCAATCACTTCTGGATACTACTCATATTAGGTGAAAAACATGACATGATGAATAACTTTGGGAAGGAAAGTATTTAAGGTTTTGTCACTGTGTGATGCTCCTCCAGTACAAGCAGTGCTCAAGAATCTTTTTGCACCCTATAGGCCGCCTATAGGAATCACTTTGCCAGACTACCTATAGGGTGCTGGACTTTAGGAACGATTGTTAATGGCCTTTATTCCACTGGACAGAATCATATGAGGCTTCAATTCACAAACCGATATTTGCAGAAATCATGGTTCAGGATGGCTTTACAAGTGAGCGGATATTCTTATTGGCCGGTAACCATCAAGGCACATGCCCTTTTATTTCTGTTTCCGATAACCTGACCATGGGCATTGCCTTCTTCCCTGCCATCTAGTGTGACGAAAATATGCCCTGCTTTTCGTCATGGAATTTGCAATGGAAATCAGCTTCCATGTATCCATTTGTTTTATATTATTGGTCTCTAGATGTTATGAATT
>CAYJTA010000156.1:0-2700 GCA_964372825.1 uncultured archaeon
GCCCTCATGGCTGTCGTAAAGCTTCTGGAATATCGAGAACACGGCAGGCTCAACTGACTGGAAGTTCTGGAATTCATCGAACACCACAACCCTGTTCTTGCACCTCTCGAAAAGAATTCCGATGAATGAGTCCCAATTTTCCGGCCTTTCAAAGGGAGACAGGATATTGGCTTTCCGCAGCTCGCCGGTGTATTCAGACAGCAGATCGGCAGAAGTCTTGCTTTCGTTCACGAAAAAATAGAGGGAATCCTTGCCTTTCCTGAAATGGTTTATCAGGGCTGTTTTTCCTACACGCCTCAACCCGAAAATGCCTATCAGAAAAGCCTTTCTCTCTGACAGCCCAAAAATTCTGCTCAGAGTTTCCAGCTCCTCTTCCCTGTTCACAAATTCCATATATATTCACCTACTGAATTATTCATCAACTGAATATATAAAGCTTTCCATCATATGGGCATCTCGCTATGGGAGCAGAAACAGAAGTTTATGCGTATGCAGTGCAATACACATGCAATATATATGGCTCTTTGTAGCGAATATGGATAATGCAACAGAATCAGTTAGCTTTTGTACGGCACCCAGGTGTCAAGTATGCCATCACTGTCTATGTCATCTCACAGTAGCCAGCAGCTCCATGAAATCTTCTCTGGAAATTTCCATGTCTCTCATGATCTTCCGAAGGAGGCCTCTTCCTATTGTTCTTCCCGGATGCAAGGGGACAGTTATTATAGCTCCCTTTTCATTCTTGAACTGGATATGGCTGCCTCTCCGGCCACTCATCTTATAGCCCTTAATTTGCAGAAGAGTCAAGCGCAGGGATCTTCATGCAGAAACCTCAATCCTCTGGACTCCTATAAGCTCATGGGAAGTAACTTCATCCTTCTGTGTTTCAAGGCAAAGGAGTATCACTTCCCTTATGTTTTTCATGACCTCTTCCAATGAAGCGCCTTGCGTATAGCATCCCTTCAGATCGGGAACTTCCGCTACATACATCCCATCCTCATCCTTTTCTATCACTACGGTGAAATTGTATTTTCCCATAATTCCACAATTAGTAGTCAGGAACACTGCTTATAAATAGACGTCGGCATAGGTAGGGTTAATGCGGTCTACCTAAACGGCACCCATGTATCCAGAATCCCGCCGCTGTCAATATCGTCGCAGACGCCTTCTGCTGCGGACAAGAAGCCCCCCTTTTGGCCCGGGAATGGCGGGAGAAAGCAATCAGCTTTAATATCACATCGTCCAAGATTTAATATGGCTGCGGAGAAATGGGTGGACAAGGCCGATCATGACCTTGCGACTGCAAAGTCTAATTTCCAGCAGGCGGTGGAGAAGGCCCTGAAGGCCCTCTACATCAAAAGGTTCAGGAAGCTTATCAGGACGCATGACCTTTATTTTCTGGGGAAGGAGCTTAACCTGCCGGACAACCTCCTCAGCATCTGCGACACGATAAGCTCTTATTATGCCGAGACAAGGTATCCTGACAGCTACGCCGAATTTGATGAGGCAAAGGTTTCGAAGGCCATTTCCGATTCCGAAAAGGTGATAGAATGGGTAAAAAAAAGCTTATAGAAGGCATAAGAAAATTCAAGAAGGATCTGTCAAAGGTGAAAAGAGTGGAAAAAGTCATCCTTTTCGGCTCGAGGGCAGAGGGCACATTCACCGGCGAAAGCGATGTGGACCTTATAATTGTATCCCCGGACTTCAGGGGCATAAAGTCGGGCAGGGCTTACGGCCTCCGCAGATACTGGACGCCGAGGTACCCTGTCGACTTCATATGCTATACGCCTGAGGAATTCAACAGGCTCAGGAAAGAGGTCTCGATAGTGAGCGAGGCGCTCAAGAAGGGGATTGTAATTTGAGATCAAAAGCCTCTATCGCCCAAACGGCACCCATGTATCCAGAATCCCGTCGCTGTCTATGTCGTCGCAGACGCCTTCGGCAGCCGGCCTGCACAGATTGACGCAGCACTCCTCTCCTGTCGAGCAGTCTGAATTTGATTCGCAGAAGCTTTCGCCTGTCTCAGCTTTAGATTCAACGGAAACAGCAACAACATCATGCTTCGGCCTGCCGCATGGCCATTCGCTGTAGGCCAGCCTTATGTTCCTGTCATTCCTGCCGACTATGGCTATGCATTCTGCGGACTGGCCCGGCTCAAGCTCCTTTTTATCACAAATAAGTTTCCTCTCTTTTCCGCTGGATTTAATCCCATCGATGGAGGCCTTTCCATCTCCCGTATTCGTAATTACAAGCCTTGCAAGCTTCTCATCCCCTTCAGGCGGGCTGGCAAAGGTCTGGATTTCAAGTCTGGCCTGGGTGGGTTCGACCACTTTCAGCTTCTTCTGGAACTTGATGGTGCCGACACGGAAGAGGTCGTCTTCTGTGTTGTAAAACGAAGTGACGTCCCATGAAAAAATAGTTGCTCCCGGGCCTGCCTGCTTGATTGCCGGCACCTGCATCTTCACCAGGGATCTGTTAGCCAATGATTTATTTGTCGAATAGATAGACATAAAAGAGTCTGGCCCGTAAAGTGGGCTGTTTCCGTAGAAGTAATAAGAGCAAAGGATATCCACTTCCATGTCTATCTCATAGCTGCCTATAGCATGCGATCCTGAATCAAAAAAGTCGCTGCCTTTCTGCCTGAGGCTGCAGACCATATTGCCTGCGGATGGAAGATATAGTGACATCACACCAACTTCT
>CAYJTA010000157.1:0-2690 GCA_964372825.1 uncultured archaeon
GTGGCAACCAAGAAAGCTGTAGTCTCTTTCTCAGATATGTTCAGGAGACCGACGATTGCACCAAGTACCACTAACAATAGTGTTACCCAAGGACCTGCACTTGCTGAAAGTCCTACTGTAACAGCCAAAGCAGCTAAAACTGCAATGACTACGGATACCAGGTATGCCCATTCTCCTGCCTTTGCGTTCTTCATTTTGTTACACCCTAACCGTCCTTTAAGTGGCGCAGTATTTAAGCATTACGAACGAAGCATAGCTTTAAGAAGCTTTTGCTGTAGAGCCACTAAAGAGTAGTTACATAAAAGGTGACACAATGGCTATAGCGCTTAGCATACACCAGCTTGCCGGGCTGTCTGACATCACGCCAGAACAAATAGAGTCTACAGAAGCGGCGCTGGACGACCTCGGGCGCATGTTAGCTGGTTCTGATTTTGAATGGTACCTGACAGGCGGCATTGCCATAGATGCCAATCTGGGGGCCTGGAGGCGTTCCCATGAGGATGTCGATCTTCTTTTGCCAGCCGAAGCATTGCCAGGGTTCATGGCAGCAGTAGAGCCTCATGGCTACAGGATGATGCGCCTGGCTTATGCAAAAATAATCTTGGACAAGTTCGTTATCAGGTTCTATCGTTCAATGCAGCCAGGGGACTTGCGCAAGCTCAAGGCAGCTAACAAGCGCAGCAACAATCCTTTTCTAAGATTTGTCGATGTTTTCCTTTACGAAAAGGCCGACACAGGCCAAATTGTGCCATATCAGCCTCCTGTAAGGTTCCCTGCAATAAAGGACCCTGAGATTTATACGACCAGAAACGGATATGGGGTGCCGCTGGCAACGTTGGAATATAGTATAGGACAATACTATTTAGAAATAATACTTATTGTCCTTACTATATGTGAAGACACAGTTATAATATCAGTCTAAAAAGTTGTGTCTTGCACTATACATAGGGGCTGTAAAGGCTTGGCGGCGCAGCCAGAAACTGGCAGAAAAAGACGCCTACGATGCCAGGCTTATAGAAACAGCGCTGCGTTCTTGATTTGCTTAATCCACCATGCTGTACGAAGTTGCTTCGCTCTCTGCAGTTAGCTGTGGGTTATTAAGAAGATGTGATAACCAAAAGAAGTCTTTAGTAATTTCATAGACGTGTATTATCATGGAAACTGAGATTTTTGAGCCGTTCGAAGTGCTAAGGCTGCCGGATGGCCTGCTTTTAGACCTCGAGGGCTTTTCCCGGGTGCTAAGATGGGAGGGCCGAGACAGGAGAAATCTCAAACTCTATGTCCTCGACGAGTTCGGCCCGGCTGTCAAGGCCAGGACAGTTTACAGCGACCAGAATCGCCCTAAGGAAGAGGTTGACACAGCGGTCAGGGTGGGCACAGCTGTTTTTCGGGTGACAACAAAGCCAACAACCAAAAGACCCTCGTACGCGTACGTAGTCGATGACCTGGAAAACTTTCTAATAGGCGATATGGAGAGGTATCAGGAAGAAAGGCTAAGGTCAGGCTTCAGGACGCTGCGGAACAGTTATACTGGCGAGCAGGAACATTATCTGCCGCTCCGTGCTGTTATAGAAAGAATAGAGGTAGCCGGGCAGGCAATCATGGAAGGAAAGTATGGCATATCCCAGTCTGTGAGAGTGGTTGGACCTGAAGAATTAACAGTCACTCCGGACAAATTGTGGCTTATGAGTGAAAGAGATTATGCGGCATTGACAGAAGAGAATGCAAGGGCTTATGCGTTAGGGTCAAATCTGGCAGATGTCAATGGCGCGGCCGCAAAAGGGTTCAGGGCAATGCTGCTTGATGACACGTTGCACAAGCTTGGCGGAGAGCCGGACCACCCTGTTGGCATACGGTACGTGTTTGACCAGGGCGTCTTCATACATCAGGTCGAGCCGCGGAGGACTGTTTCCTATAGCGCCATAGTAGATGGATTTATCAAAGAACCTAAAGGCCAGACAACAAAGCGGAGCAGGGTAGGCGATCTAAGGCTCCTGGAACTTATTCATGATGGCGCAGAAAAGCTTCTTAGGGATAAGGGTCTTGTGGACGATGAATTCCTGTGTGTGTATGACATGCAAGTCAGGGATGGCATGCCATATGTGCGTATAGAAGGCGTAGCACTGCGGCTCGTTTACCACAGGGGTAAAAGTACGGACAGGACTATAGAACAAAACATTGTAATGCAGCCGCCATATTTTCATTAAATGGGGCCGGAGAGATTCGAACTCCCGCTAGCGCGTTTCTTCCGGAGCAGAAACCTATGGTTTCTCTCCTTGGTAACCTCACTTCCTATGGGATTTCCTTCGGAAATGGGTATTACTTTGTCACCGTCAAAGAAGACCAAGCGCGAAGCGCTTATCCACTCTGACTCAAAGCTCCAAAAATAATACTTCTTTGGGAAGTAAAGGGACCTTTCTTTTTAAGAAAGGGACCTTCTGGAGCGCGCCGTCCTGCCAGGTTGTCCTGCCGATAATATTTTATCCCCTCGTTTTCTTTTGAACCCAAGGGACTTTTCTTTTTGAAAAGAAAAGGGGCTTTTAGACTACGACCCCCGTTCAAAATACATAATAAGGCGCAGATAAAAAGATTAAGTAAACGGGGCAAATGGGCTCGCCGTGTATATACCCAACGGTTAAATGGACTTG
Source organism: uncultured archaeon (assembly GCA_964372825.1). Taxonomy (GTDB): domain Archaea; phylum Aenigmatarchaeota; class Aenigmatarchaeia; order QMZP01; family QMZP01; genus JACPNN01. Next base: position 2,649 of record CAYJTA010000157.1, read on the forward strand.
GGTCTTTATAGCTTTTTATTTCGTTGTGTAAAATTAATCTTA
>CAYJTA010000158.1:0-2670 GCA_964372825.1 uncultured archaeon
GCCATATCTCTCTGTACTTTCCCTTCTCACCATCAATGCCGTCGAGTATTTCTTTAAGCTTATCCCTGCCAATAGTCCTACTATTCTGCCATTCTTCAGCTACCCTGTTTTCTTTCAGAATCCTCTTCAGGCCGTCATAAAGAGGTATCTGATCACTCCTTTTCCATTTCAGCATTCTGCCGAACTCCTTTACCATTTTGCCCCTTTTTTCATCAAGGAACCCTATTTCTGAAAATCTCTTCAGGTTATCAAGGCCTCTGAGGCAAACCTTGTAGCGTACAGAGTTTCCGACAGGGTTGGAATACACGCTTGCAACAATTCCGAACTGGAGCACCATATGGAGCATGCTATCGGCAAGTCTCTGGCTGTATGTCGTCCCTTCAACAGTAAGAATGCCCCTCTGATTCGGATATACTGAGCCGTCCCCTGTGAAATAGCCCTGAAGGAAAGCAGCCATGACAGGCTTCCTGAGGGTGAACATGATGCCTGGTATTGTTTTCCCATTCGAATAACCTTTGAATCCGAGGCTTTCAAAGAACAATTTGAGGGGCTTGCTACATATTCTGGAATGATTCCAATAAATCCTGGCCCGAATTCCAAGAGTTTTGCATATCCTTTTCACTTCTTCCTTTATCGCCTTGTCAGGCGCAGATATTCTTATATGCCCCCTGTTGTAGTCGCCTTCAGCAAGCCACAGGCCCATTAGTCTTGCAATGTCTTCATTGAGTTCAATCAGTGCAGGAACAGCATCTTTTTTGAATTTTCCAGTAATCTTCAGCCCCTTTGGATTGTATGAAATGCCGCACTTAGCAGCAAACCATCTGAATTTTTTCAATGGAATAAGGATATTTCTGGAAATTATATCCGAAAGGTACTTTTCTGAAACCCCGAGGATTCTTGCTGTCTCAGTCTTCCCTAATTTTTCCCTTGACTGCAGAATATATCTGCTTGCACCTGCAATCCACAAATCGCTGTCCTTAAGCATTTCTATCAGGTTGAATGAATGGTCCATGTCCATTGTCGGCAGCCTCTTTGGAATAGCTATATAGCTTTTTCCAGGCATGAGATCGCTTGTCTTAATATCAACAATCTTTCCTTCTTCAAATGCAAACAACGAGTGGTAATCAGTAACCCTTATCCTTCTCCCCGTCTTTGTCCTCACTTCAAGTATTTTCGATCTTGTCGGATGTCTTATGAAATCCTTTATGGGGGAAAATTTCACTTTGCCATCCTTTGTAAATGACACCACATCGCCCTTTATTCTGCCCTCAACAACCTTTCCTATAGGCATATGTTCTATTACTCCATCATGCCTGATCAGCAGTGTTTCATCTTCAGGAAGGCTTTGGCCATACCATTTGCTCAAAAACTCCGGGCCGGATATAGAAAAGAACTGGGCCCCTGATTCATTCGCAACCGCCTTTGCAAGCAAAGTTTTTCCAGTCCCTGGAGCCCCATAAAGCAAAACACCTTTTGGCGGGTCTATCCCCAGCTTCTCGAACAGCTCCGGATGCCTCAATGGCAACTCGACCATCTCCCTTATCTTCAGTATTGAGTCTTCAAGCCCTCCGATATCCTCGTATGTGATTGTGGGCATGGCCCTTTCCTCTATGTCGACAGCCTCCGGCTTTATCTCAAGCTCAGTGGCATCAGTGACCCTCGTTATGCCCTCAGGATCGGTATCGACCACAATCAGCTTTGTCTCTCCGGGGATGGAGGTGAAGAACTCCTCGATGTCCATATTGAATATGTCCTCGACAAAGAATGGGCCCCTCCTCTCCCTCACAACAGGATAGGGCGTTATGATGTCCTTTCTCATCACAGGCCTCATGTAGAGGTTCCTCTTTATCGGCTCAGGATCCGCCTGCAGCCTTATGCCCTTCTGTATGGGGGCAAGGACAACCTTCTTGGCCTCCTGCACTTCAGCCTTCTTCACTTTTATGGTCTCCCCCACACCAACGCCTGCATTCCTTCTCGTGAGGCCGTCCATCCTTATGACATTCAGGCCGACATCAGCAGGGTAAGCACGGACAGCTATGGCGCCTGTAGTGTGCTGGCCCTTCAGCTCGACGACATCCCCTTCCCTTATGCCGAGCTTCTGCATGCTCTTGCTGTCTATCCTGATTATGCCTCTCCCGAACTCCTCCCTGTTGGTCAGCTCCCCAACCTTGAGGCCAAGGTATTCTTCTGTCATGCTATCAGCCTGATATTATACTATATTTCTCTCCTCTTTTTATTAGACAACTCCCTCATTTTAGGGACTCTTATTCGGCCTGTCATATATCAGCAACCATCTGATCGTTCTCTATCTCCTTACCCTTACAATAATGGAGTGGCTTGTTCTTATCACTTCAACCTCAGGCTCCTTCCTCACAAGCTCTATCATCCGTATATACCTCTTTACAGTGATGTGATGCACCCCTGTCTCCTTGGATATCTCGTTTATGCTCAAGGCCTTGCCTTTTTCCAAGGCCTCGAATATCTCCTCCATTATCCTGAAGGGCGAGCGGTTCATGATATATGTAGGTTCTTTATATTTAAATGTTTATTTATAGTCGATTATATTTATAGACTTATTTAAATATTTATCGTTGAATTCGGCTTCATCCCTAAAATCTCTCTGTATGCTTATTTCCCCTGACCCAACACAATAGAATGGGCAAAGCCAAA
>CAYJTA010000159.1:0-2599 GCA_964372825.1 uncultured archaeon
GCCCCGTCGTCCCGATGCCGACGTTGCCGTCGTGATCAATTCTCATCCTCTCTGCCACATTCCCCGAGCCAGCCGCTCTTGTGTAGAACGCCAGTCCCCAACTAACAACATTGTCAGTCGCGGTACTTCTTACGCCCTTGATGCTGGCACCAATCGTCTGGGAAATGCCTGTCTGAATACCACGGAAACCAATGCCTCCACCAACACCCGCGGCTATGGCCGATGTATCATCAACTATTATTCCTGGCAAATTTATGGAAGCCGCAGAAGTCGTAACAGATAATTTATCCTCCGGTCCCGTCGTCCCGATGCCGACCCTGCCGGATGTTTTTACTGTCAACGGTCCGCCTGTCCCTCCAATGTATGTATCATAGGTCGCATCTGTAAGAGTCCATATATTGCCGGATGATAAATAGATGCCATTGCGGTAAGTCCCACCGGTGTCTTTCCAAGAAACAGGTTGGTCGTTAGATAATCCCACGCTACCTCCAGTAATCTCTAATTTCCTAACAGGCCCCGTCGTCCCGATGCCGACGTTGCCGCTTATTATCATTGACCCTGTCCCTGGGTCAGTTCCTACATAAGTTGAGCCAACAGAAACGCCTCCATTCGCCCCAATTCGCAATCGCTCTGTTCCTGTAACTGTAGTGCTGTTTGCTGCCGTGTAAAACCGAATATCAGTTGCGGCATTGGCTAAAGACGTACTCCCGCCAAAGAATACAGAGTTCGTCGTAGCCTGACTATTATATCCGAACACATAAACAGGCTCTTCCGCATTTGTATAATGCGGCGCAAAAAAATCAAAGTTTTTTATGGTTGCATCAGTTCTTGCAGTTCCTGCCCCACCCCCTGTGAAATCAGCACCCATCATAAATTGTTTACCAACTACATCCAACTTATACCCTGGCCCCGTCGTCCCGATGCCGACCCTGTCATTCCCTGCATCCACAAAGAATGTGCTGCCGTCTATGCTTGAGCTGAAAGCCCCGGAGACTGAGAGATTGCCTGAAGAAATTGTCAGATTGGCTGCTGGAGAAGTTGTGCCTAAAAGAAGATTACCTGAGCCATCAATCCTCATTTTCTCAGCAGAGCTGATATTGAAGCCTATATAGTTGGAGGAGTTGAGGATCACTGATGCATGCGCCGGGACAGCCGACAAAAGGGCAAACGCTGCGAATGATATCAGCAGACCTGCTATCAGAAATTGTCTGCTGCTGCAAACTTCCAGCCGGTTCATGCTATTGAATCCTGACATTGTAATTCTCCTCCATAATTTTCCTGATTGCTCCGAAAACCGCGCCCGCCCTTTTCAGGGCCTCTTCAGCATCCTTTTTCGTGTATCCCTCAAGGGGGTCCCATATCTTCCTGTCCAGAGGCTCGGGATATCTTGTCTTGACCCAGTGCTTTTCCAGAGACTTGACATCCAGAACGATTTTTTCCAGGCCCTTCACCTTCAGCCTCTCAAGATGGTGGGATATGACATGGTCCCTTGCGAATCTCCCTTCCAGTATAAGGACGGCCTTTCCTGCTTTCTCCCCCACCTGCTGGCAGTGGTATGCGCAGTCCGCATGCTTCCCGTTGCTAAGAAGAATCTGGGCAGTCTCCATGTCTGCCTTCGCCCTCAGCAGGAACCTCCTGGCAAGCTCTATATCATATGGGCCAGCTTCCATTCCCTCCCACCTTCGATATATACAGGCCTTTTCACCCTCACACTCTCCCTGACGACCTCCATCAGCCCCTCGAAATATTCAGGGTTGTACAGCACCCTGTATCCGAGGAGGATGCCATAGAACAGCGGATTCGGGCCAGCAGCATGCCATTCAATTGCCTCTGCAGATGTCAGGACGGACTGGACTGCGACCTTGTGTTTCCTCAGCATTTCAATTTCCATTTCCTCAAGCACTTTTTCCCCGTCTCCTGAAGCGGCCTTGATTATCACAAGAAGGTCGATATCACTTGTTTCCCTAAAAGTTCCCCTTGCAGAGGAGCCATAGAGAACAACGGACAGCAGGTTCCTGCCGAATCTCTGCCTGCAGAGGCTGACAAATTCCTTCAGCGCCTTTTCTTTCCCAGAATCCCCTTTCCCAAGGAACTCTTCCACAGTCCTCACATCCTCGCTTGTCACGCTTAGCGAATACAGGACGCTTCTGCCCACATTTCTGGTCTGCACCACCTCTCTTTCCCTGAATTCACTGAGGACCTCGCTCGCCCTTGACTTGGAGATTCCGCAGTAGGCTGCTATCTCAGAGAGGATGAAATCCCTGCCTCTGTTCGACACGAGGAACCTGAATATCCTCGACTTCACCTTGGAGTTGACAAAGGCCTCTATCATATTTAATTTTCCCCTTCAGGATTTAAATACTTTTCGATTTTTCGAACATATATTCGATTTTTCAACCATATTTTACTCCTTTCAGCTCACATCGCTTATCACAATATCACTCCCGATCTTCTTGATCGCCACACCATTGAGGTTGACCATGGGGCTTGCAGAGCTCAGCTTTATGTTGCCATTGACATCAAGCTTGTCCCCAGGAGCTGTCGTCCCGATGCCGATCCTTGCATTAAGGCTGTCAACATGGAAAGTTGTTTCATTTAC
>CAYJTA010000160.1:0-2539 GCA_964372825.1 uncultured archaeon
GCTGCAGCGCCTTTGGCCCAAGGCAGCATGATATCGTGCGATTTCATAGGGATGACAGAGGACAAGAACACACTGGCATTATCCTTCATTACGAAAGATGCTATAAAGGAAACAGACGGCTTCAAGCAGTTCTCGGCCAACTATGGAATACCGCTGCCGATAAAAAGAAGCTTCGTGATAGTGAAGCTGCCCAAGCAGACCTTCCTTGCAAAGGAGACTACAAATGAATCGTACTTCCCTTCAACAGGCAATACAATCATTGAAGGCAGAAGAATCAAGATTTATTGGGAAAGGGAAAACCTGACGGAAAAGGACAGCCTGAGATTTTCGGTTCTTTATTCGCCAAACAAGCCTTTTTCAATATCTGATATCGTTTCAATTCCCGACATCATCCTTTTCGTGATTATCATCATTGCTATAGTGATCTTCGTCCTCCTTGGCCTTTACATGCGCATGAGACAGAGCATAAGCACTATAGCGGATGTTCTTAACAGCGATGAAAAAAAGATAGTTGAAATACTCGAGAAGAATGAAGGAAAGTCTCTGCAAAAGATCATAGTTAAGGAGACAGGCTTTTCAAAAGCCAAGGTCAGCAGGCTCATCAAGAGCCTTCACGGAAGGAATGTCGTGGCCATCGAGCCTGTTTCCGGCAGGGAGAACAGGATAATCCTGAAGCTAAAAGGCATAGAGGCGAAACCATTAAATGAAAGGCCAGAGCCTGCTGAGCCGCAAGCGAGCAAAGAATAATATGTCGAGCGCTTTCGAACTGGGCATCCGCCCCAAAGGCATGCATAAAAACAAGAGGAATTTTGCAATCGATATATATTGATCATATTTTTGGAAAATCGAAGTTTTTAGGTCATCGGAAGTAAAATAGATATAAAGAGAGCCTATTTCCACACTGATGTAAATAGTAACTCAAACTGCATGTTTTATAATCCGACACTTCTACAGATATTTGGCATCCAGTAATTATGAGGAAAAAGGATGAGGAAAGGGGAATAGCAAGGGAGAGGATTGGAATCCTTCTCAGCATGGCAAAAAAACATGCTAGGGAAGAGATGCAGCTGTCCAGAAGATATGTTGAACTCTCAAAAAGGATAGGCATGCGTTACAATGTGCCTCTTGGGAAGGAAGCCAAAAGAGCTTTCTGCAGGAACTGCCTCTCATATATGATCCCGGGCGCAAACTGCAAAATCAGGACATCCAGGAACAAGCAGGCCGTGTCAGTCATATGCCTGGCATGCGGCCATATATCATATTTCCCCTACATAAGGGAGAAAAAGAAGAGAAAGGAAGCCAATAAGGAACCATAGCCAGATATAGAACAGTTTTTATAGAATCTAATATATATTTTAAATATATGATATCTGAAGAGGCCAATTAAAAGCATAAAAATATATAGGTGCATAAACACGCTATATCTTATGCCAATCAAAGCAGCTGATCCGGCAAAGCTCATACAGCAGGCAGCCAAGGCCCTTGAGGAAGAGAAGGAAATAGCTCCGCCTTCATGGGCCAAATTCGTGAAAACGAGCAGGCACAAGGAAAGGCCGCCTGAGCAGAAGAACTGGTGGCATATAAGGGCAGCAAGCATTCTGAGGAAGCTGGCCATCAACCAGCCTATGGGCCTCACCAAATTCAGGAATGTGTACGGCGGCAGGAAGAACAGGGGGCACAAGCCTGAGCACAAGTATCCCGCAAGCGGCAACATCCTGAGAAAGATACTTCAGCAGCTTGAAAAGGCAGGCTATGTCAAGACAGAGAAAGGCAAAGGCAGGATGCTCACGGCAAAAGGGAAACAGTTCTTGAAGGCCCGCCAGCAGACAGTAGTCTGATTGGAGGAAAGTGCTTCTCACTGCCGAAAAGCTTATAAACTAAGTAGTGTTACATTAGAGTAGTGAAATTATGAGCAAAAAAAGTGTATCGATGGAAATAGCAACAAAAACTGCTAAAAATGCATGGATTATAAAGAAGTTGACTTCTTTAATTATGAACTCCCAGGACTAATGGACGAAAATCAATATCCTGCGGAAGTCCGTGATTTGGAGAGGCTTGCAAAAAGAAGTGCCTTGGCCTGTTTGATAAACGGAGCAAAAATGGAAGGCAAAATAGGATATAAAAATGCCGACCAAAGAAATAAAATTGAAAGCGCAATTTCTGATTATTACAAGAGAGATGCCCTGAAATTTTCTATAGAATTAGGAATAAATGCAGAAACAATTGTTCAGAAGATAGATTCGATAGAAATAGAGCCTTTCAAGGATATGGACACTTTGATGAGGGAGTGGTATCCGAATTCCATTCTAAGAACATATGTAAAAATTCGTGATGCTATCACTAGGCGTTTTTCAGGTAATAAATCAGCAAATGCTACATAATGCAATATTCTAAACCTCCTCCTTTATCTTCACCGTCGCCACCAGCGTGAGCGTGCTCCTGACAAATGGCTCTTTCCTGAACTCCAGAACAAAAGTGTTAAACTCCTCTATATCCCTGAACTTCATTTTCAGGAGCACGTCATGGCTGCCCGTTATCC
>CAYJTA010000161.1:0-2514 GCA_964372825.1 uncultured archaeon
CCATAGAATACATTAGCATCGGTAATTAAAGCATTTAATCAAGGGTGAAGTAGATGCGCCTGTTGATTTTCCCCTTGTTTTCCGTCCCCGCTATCTTTATTCTCCCTATTTCTGACGTGTTTTTCACCTGGCAGCCGCCATCGGCCTGAACATCCACGCCCGGTATTTCAACTATCCTGAGTTCATCTATTTGGGGAGGGAGGGAGTTGGCAAGCTTCACGACGTCTGGCAGCGATAATGCCTCCTCCCTTTTCATAAAATATATTCTGACTGGAAGGCCTTTCGATATTATCTCATTTGCCTCGCCTGCATATGCATGGATTTTTCCCTTGTCGAAATCCTCGAGGTTGAAATCAACCCTTGTCTTATCAACATCGAGCTGGTTGCCGGTTATAAGGGCCTTCGTGTGCCTGTGTATGACGGCGCAGAGTATGTGCGTTGCTGTGTGCATCCTCATCAGCTTATAACGCCTCTCCCAGTCCAGGCTGCAGGAGACTGTTTCTCCGGATTTGAGGCCATATGAATCGAGTTCATGATAAATCTCCCCGTCCCTTTTGCTGACTGAAAGGACAGAAAAGGCCTTGCCCACAGAACTGATTATAATCCCTTTATCCGACGGCTGGCCTCCGCAGGATGGGTAGAAGGCTGTAGGGTCGATGCAGACAAGATTGCCCTCTGCCAATGTGACCTTTGCTGTCCACTCCCTCAGATAGCTGTCAGTAAGGTATAGTGCCTGTTTCATACGCCTTCCGTCTTCTTTGCAGCGTACAGATTATAAAGATTTTCGACGTTCTTCCTGCTCACGAAATCGTGGTGCCTGAAGCCGCCGCCAAAGCTCTTTGGTATGTGGAGGAGCTCATGGATTATGACTTTTGTCCTTTCTTCCCGGCTAAGGCTGTCGAACCTTTCGGATATGACCTCTATCACATAATGCGCATCCAGGCCCAAGGCCTTCTGCATGACCTTTGGCAGCACATGGCACCTCGCTATCACGCCCCTGCTCTGGCTCCCCCTGCTCCTCACACAGAACAGCCTGTCTGTGTCTATGTGGCTGAGGGGCAGACTGCTGACGATGTCTCTGGCTTCTGCCAGGATGTCAGAGGCATGCTCATATCCTATCATAGCACAATATAGACGGCGGACAAATAAAAATCAGAATAATTTGGCATGATATGGCGAACAATCCCTGTAGCGGGAAGAAAATGAATTTACCAACCAATGTATATCGGCTATACAAGAATTTATTGCAAAAAGTTAAAAGATGATAAGGAAGAGGCAGTTGTATGGAAAAATCAGATGAGGAAAAATTCATCATGGCCGGCAGGATTGCAGCCGAAGTCAGGGAGGAGGCGATGAGAATTGCAAGGCCCGGCATAAGGATACTGGACCTTGCGGAAGCGATTGAAAAGCTGATTCTGGAAAAAGGCGCAAAGCCTGCATTCCCTGTGAACATCTCCATCGATTATATAGCTGCCCACTACACGCCGATTCACCAGGATTCAAGGGAGGTCAAGGAGGGCGAGGTCGTGAAAATAGACATAGGGGTCCATGTCGGCGGCTACATAGGAGACCTTGCAGTGACATACTGCTCCGAAAAAAACGGGCTGATTGCGGCGGCTGAAAAGGTGCTTGCAGAGGCCGTCAGAATAACGAGGCCCGGAACAATGGTAAGCGAAATCGGCAATCTGATAGAGGAAACTTCAGAAAATCTCGGCTATGGCGTTATAGCCAATCTGACAGGGCACGGGATAGAGAAAGGCAACTTCCATGCCCAACCTACGATACCGAATATCAGGAACGATATCAAATATGAGCTGGAAGAGGGTGATGTCATTGCAATCGAGCCTTTCATATGCGAAAGGAAGGGGCATGTGAAAGAGACAGGGACAACAGAGATTTTCAGGTATCTGCAGGACAGGCCTGTCAGGATGGCGGAAAGCAGGAGGATACTGGAGATGGCAAAGAACGGGTTCTCATCATTGCCTTTTGCGAGAAGATGGCTCTGCCGGCATTTTTCCCAGCTCAAAGTTTCGCTTGCCCTGAAGGAGCTGCAGTCAGTCAATGCCCTTGAGGCGTATCCTGTCCTCAAAGAAGAGGCCGGCATGAAGATAGCGCAGGCAGAGCATACTGTCATCGTGAATGATAAGCCTATAATAACAACAAAATTATAGACTGGATATCGGATGAAATTTGATGAAAAAGTGTACAGCGCAATAGAAAGGGTCCCGAAAGGAAAGGTTACTACATACAAGGAAATTGGCATGGCCCTTAAAACCAGAGGCTATAGGGCCATAGGCCATGCCTTGAAAAGGAACCCATATGCTCCTACAGTTCCGTGCCATAGGGTTGTCAGAAATGATGGGGATATTGGGGGATTCTCAGGGAGTAAGGAAGATAATATAAAGAAAAAGATAGGGATTCTCAGAGAAGAGGGCGTGGAAGTGAAAAACAGAAAAATAGATCTGGACAGGTATTTCTTCAGGCTCAGGTAGTTTAATGTGAGGCCGCTAAAAA
>CAYJTA010000162.1:0-2513 GCA_964372825.1 uncultured archaeon
TAATCCATATGCTGCGGACTGAGCCTTATGGCTCCGCCCCTTGTTTTTGAATAGTAATGAAGAACAATCAAATGATCTGTTCCTGAAACCCTCTCAGCGACGCCGAACTGTTCCGCCGATTTCAGTTTTATGTTCGTCTGCTCCCTGGCAAGCCTAATCGCCAGATTTTTTAACTTTTCTCCCTGTTTGGTGAACCCACAGGGAAACTCCCATATATTCGGTCTTGTCTGATCGGCTCCCCTTTTCAGCAGCAGGAACTTTTTGCCCTTTTCGATGGCCACAGAAACAACCAGCGGCACTTCCCCGAACATATTTATAATATTGGCATTTCCTGTATAAATTGCAATAACTGTTTGGCGTTTTTGGATTTTTTAGTATTTTATTCTTCTAATTTTTTTATTTTTAGTCATAAAAGAATAATTTTGTTTGAAACACATAGACGCCACTGCACCACATCATACAAAAGGGTTTATATGCAAACCTTGCAACATAAAGTATGAAAACAGACATCATAGAAGTTGCAAAGAGAAGGGGCTTTTTCTGGAGGTCTTCGGAAATATATCAGGGCATTGCGGGCTTTTATGACTATGGCCCCATGGGCAGCCTCCTCAAAAGGAGGTTTGAAAACCTGTGGAGGGGCTATTTTCTCGGCCTCAATGACAATTTCTATGAAATAGAGCCGAGCCTCATAATGCCTGAAAACGTGTTTGTGGCGTCCGGCCATCTCAAGAGCTTCGTTGATCCTGTAGCAAAGTGCACAAAATGCGGCCATGCCGAAAGGGCAGACCACATACTTGAGGATGTTTTGAAAGAGAGCTTCGAAGGCATCAGGCCGGAAGAGATGATGGCTGTCATAAAAAATCACGGGATAAAGTGCGGCAAATGCAAAGGAGCCTTTTCTGAAGTCGGCACCCTTAACATGATGTTTCCACTTTCTGTGGGAACAGGAAATGACGCCAAGAAGGCTTACCTTACGCCTGAGACTGCCCAGGGGGCATATGTGAACTTTAAGGCATGCTTTGAGGTCATGAGGCGCAGGCTGCCTTTGGGCCTGGCCATAATAGGGAAGGCCTTCAGGAACGAGATAAGCCCAAGGCAAGGCCTGATAAGGATGAGGGAGTTCACGCAGGCAGAGCTGCAGATATTTTTCGATCCAGACAGGATAAACGAGCATGATGGTTTTGAATCGGTCAAGGATTACAACTTGAGGCTTTGTCCTGTAAAAAACAGGGAAAAACAAAAGGCAGAGGATGTATCGTGCAAGAATGCCTTATCCTTTGGCCTCCCGAAATTCTATGTCTATAATATGGCCAAGGTCCAGCAGTTCTATCTGGATCTGCTCAAGCTGCCAATGGAAAAGTTCAGGTTCAGGGAGCTTTCCGAGGAGGAAAGGGCTTTCTACAACAAATACCATTGGGATATCGAGATGCTCCTGGAAAGCACGGGCTGGAAGGAGATAGCAGGCCTCCATTACAGGACTGACCATGATCTGTCAGGGCATGAGAAGACAAGCAAAACGAGCATGCATGTCAATATGGAAGGCAAGGATGTACTGCCCCATGTTCTTGAAATAAGCATGGGCATCGACAGGAACATATACATGCTTCTGGACATGTTCTACGATGAGGAAAAGGAGAGGGCTGTAATAAGATTTCCACGGCTTTTGAGCCCGATGGATGCGGGTGTTTTCCCTCTTGTGAATAAGGGCGGTCTTGAAGAAAAGGCAATGGAAATCAAAAGGCTGCTTGACAGTGCAGGCTTCAGGACATTTTTCGATGTTTCAGGAAGCATAGGCAGGAGGTACAGGAGGATAGATGAGATCGGCGTGCCTGCAGGCATAACAATTGACTACGACACCCTGAAGGACAATACAGTAACCCTGAGGGACAGGGACACGATGAAGCAGGTGAGGGTAAATATCAGGGATATAAGCACGACTATGAAGCTTTTCCTTGAGGGCGAAGATATGGAAAAGCTAGGGGAGAAGATACTGCCTGCAAAAGCAGATTAGATTTTTGGCCCGTATACAATGGGCGGATCTCTTTCAGAAGTAACAATCATATCATCTCCAACCTGTATTTTTCCTTTCCCAAGAGGGAGCATATTTTCCCCAAATATCACTTTTGGTTTGTTTTCATTATTTATCCAATTCTTGTACTGTTGCAATGTAAGGAGAGGCTCCCTCCCTTGTTTTCCATATTTGGCCACAAGCCCTCTTACTTCCCCGGTCTCATGGTCAACCAATGTTACAGGGCACCTATCGCAAGGCTTTGGATCCACGAAAGGTATATCTGCAACCCTTCCAGAATGGATTTTGTGTTCATATTGCGGCTCCATATTTTCCAAAACTATCTGTGGTCTGAACGATTGCCAAGAAATATCCTCTCGAGCTAGTTGAGACAGTTCTTCTGATGATTCTATTGGAAACCAATGGACAGGATAACCATCCTGGAAGCGTAAGGGATTGTTATTTTTCATGTAATTTTGCCTTGACATCCTTGAGAAAGATCCTG